>NZ_WIXR01000006.1:130932-131124 GCF_019425585.1 Burkholderia sp. COPS
TCCGCGCTCGCGGGCCGCGCGAGGCCGCTGCTCGAGGCGTCGGCCGCGCCGCGGATCGTCGCGGTCAGTTCGTTCGTCGCACACCGCTACCGCGCCGACGCGCCGTTCGCGGCCACCGCTGCCGCGAAGGCCGCGCTCGAATCGCTCGTGCGCACCGCCGCCGCCGAATTCGCCGCGCGCGGCATCACCGTC
>NZ_WIXR01000060.1:0-125440 GCF_019425585.1 Burkholderia sp. COPS
CTCGCGCCGTCGTGGACGATCATGCAGACGTCTGCAATCTGACGGATATCCCGCATCCGATGCGAGCCGAACAGCACGGCAAGTCCAGTTTCGGCGATCAGCCTGCTAATGGCTGCGTTTATCAAAACCTGACTCGCGTGACCGACCCAATGGCTTGAACGACCGGCTAAACCCGACACGAAGCGGACGTTCGCCGAATCGGTGCCACGCTTAACGTGCAGTTCCTTGGCACAAGCAAACCACGTTAAGCGTGGCACCGATTCGGCGAACGTCCGCTTCGTGTCGGGTTTAGCCGGTCGTTCAAGCCATTGGGTCGGTCACGCGAGTCAGGTTTTGATAAACGCAGCCATTAGCAGGCTGATCGCCGAAACTGGACTTGCCGTGCTGTTCGGCTCGCATCGGATGCGGGATATCCGTCAGATTGCAGACGTCTGCATGATCGTCCACGACGGCGCGAGTGATCGGCCTCCCCGTCGATCGCGTTCATTCGCCCGCGTATCTGCCGTCCGGGCTGCCGGCTTCGTTCGCGGAGATCGTCAGCATCACCTGCATCAGCCATGCAAAAGCAACGGCGGGTCTGCGTCTGCCCGGAAAGGCGCCCGGGCATCGAAGCCCGCCAGTGCTACGTACGGTCACGTACCGTAGGCAAAAGCGACCGCGCGTTAATCCGTCGCCGGAATCCACGAGGCCGTCGCCGCTTCGCTTGCGCGGAACGCGGGAAACTTCGCGCCGAGCTCCGCGATCGTGCGGATGTCGTTCTTCACGAGATCATCGCGCGTGATCAGCGTCGGCTTCACGACGATCCGCCGGCCCGGATCCTGCCCCGCGACGAGCAGCGCGGCGGCCCGCACCGATACCGCGCCGACGACTGCGGGATTCGTGGCGGCCGTCGCGACCCATGCACTGCCGGGCGCGCGGATCGCCTCGATATCGGCAGTCGAAATGTCGGCGCTATAGATGCGCAACTTCGACGCCAGCTTCGCCTCGTCGGCCGCGAGCTTCGCCCCGCGCGCGAATTCGTCGTAAGGCGCGAACACCACGCGGATGTCGGGATGCGCGCGATAGGCGGCCGCGGCCTGGTTCGCGACCGATTGCGCGATCGGATTGTCGACGGTGCCCCAGCGCGCCTGCTCGCGCACCTTCGGATGCGCGCGCTTGAAGTCCCGCCACGCGGCGTCGCGCCGGTCGAGCGGCGCGAACCCGGCGACATACACGTAGCCGGCCGAGAACGCATCGCCGTTGTCCTTCACCGCCTGGTCGAGCAGCAGGTTCGCGAGGTCGCGATCGCTCTGCTCGATCTGCGGCACCTTCGGGTTAGCGAGGTCGACATCGAACGCGACGACCTTGATGCCCTTGTCCAGCGCGCGCTGCACGACGTCCTTCAGCGATTCGGGAAGCCCGTGGTTGACGATGATCGCCGACACGCCGACGCTGATCGCCTGCTGGATCTGCTCGCGCTGCTCGGTTGCGTCCTGGCGACCTTCGTAGATGCGCAGGTCGATACCGAGCGCCTTCGCCTGCTTCTGCGCGCCGGCCTCGTATGCCTGGAAGAAATCGCCGGTCGACAGGTAGTTGACGAGCGCGACCTTCACTCCGCCCTTGTCGAACGGCGCGGGTGCGCCTTTGAGCGGGCCGGCATGCGATACGGGCACGGTCAACGCGGCAACGGACAGGAGCGCGAGCGCGCGGATCATCCGGACGGGGCGGGACGAACGGCGAAACGGGAATCGCATGCGGATCTTCCTTGGCTGGTGTCGGTATCCGGAAAATCTATCAGCGCGGCGAACCGGTTCAAACCGAGCGATTCGGCAATCGATATTCCTTCGGATGGCAAATCGTTGAAGCCGACCGCGCCGCACCCGGCACAAGCATTCGAGCGCGCGCGTGATATGCGTAGCAGGAATCGATGGTTAGCGTGCGGGCGCGTTGTCATTAGAGTCGCAAAGTTCAGCCTCCTCTTTTTTTCAGCGCCCATCGACGCCATGACCCGTCCCGCCCGAACCCGTCGCACCGTTGCCGCCGCCCTGCTGACGCTCGCCGCCGTCGCCGCGCTCTCCCCTGCCCGCGCGCAAGGCGATGCGGCGACAGGTAACGCCGCCGTGCCGTCGCTGAAAGGCAAGCGCATCGGCATCACGGCGATCGGCACCGATCATTACTGGGACCTGAAGGCATACCAGGGTGCGATCGACGAAGTGAAGCGGCTCGGCGGGACGCCGATCGCACTCGACGCCGGTCGCAACGACAACCGCCAGATCGCGCAGATCCAGACGCTGATCGCGCAGAAGCCCGATGCGATCATCGAGCAGCTCGGCACGGCGAGCGTGCTCGAACCATGGCTGCAAAAGATCCGGCAGGCCGGCATTCCGCTGTTCACGATCGACACGGCCTCGCCGTCGAGCCTCAACGTCACGACCTCGGACAACTTCTTCATCGGCGAACAACTCGCGCTGAAGCTCGTCAACGACATCCACGGCGAAGGCAACATTCTCGTGTTCAACGGCTTCTACGGCGTGCCGGTGTGCGCGATCCGCTATGACCAGTTGAAGGCGGTGCTCAAGTACTACCCGAAGGTGAAGATCCTGCAGCCCGAGTTGCGCGACGTGATTCCGAACACCGTGCAGAGCGCGTACGCGCAGGTCAGCCAGCTGCTCGCGAAATACCCGAAGGGGCAGATCGCCGCGATCTGGGCCGCGTGGGACGTGCCGCAAGTCGGCGCGACGCAGGCCGTCGACGCCGCGCGCCGCAGCGAGATCAGGACCTACGCGGTGGACGGCAGCCCCGATGTCGTCGCGCTCGTGAAAGACCCGAAATCGAGCGCGGCGGCCGTGGTCGCGCAACAACCCGCGCTGATCGGCAAGACCGCGGTCGACAACGTCGCGCGCTACCTGGCCGGCGAGCGCACGCTGCCGCCCTATACGTATGTCCCGTCGCTGCTCGTCACGAAGGACAACGCCGGCTCGGCCCAGCAGACGCTCGGGCAGGCCGCCGCCCCGAAATGAGCGCCGACACGCGCCCGCCCGCGCTGGCGCTGCGCGGGATCGTCAAACATTTCGACGGCGTGCCGGCGCTGCGCGGCGCGTCGCTCGACGTCGCGCGCGGCACCGTGCACGGGCTGATCGGGCAGAACGGCGCCGGCAAGTCGACGCTGATCCGGATTCTCGCCGGCATCGACACGGCCGATGCCGGTACGATCGCGATCGACGGTGCGGCACAGGCACTCGCACACCGCGCGCCGCCGGAGGGCATCGCGTTCATTCACCAGGAGCGTCTGCTGCCGGCGACGTTCACGGTCGCCGAGGCGCTGCAGTTCGGCAACGAACCGGCCTATGGCGCGGGGCCGCTCGGGCTGCTGGCGGCACGCCGGATGCGACGCGATGCCAGCGACGCGCTGCACGCGCATTTCGGCCTCGACCTGCCGCCGAACCGCCTGATTGCCGAGTTGAGCGTCGCCGAGCGGCAGATCGTGCAGATCACGCGCGCGCTGATGCGCGACCCGCGCATCCTCGTGCTCGACGAACCGACCGCCGCGCTCGTCAGCAGCGAGGTCGACCGCCTGCTGCAGACACTCGACCGGCTGCGGCGCCGCGGGCTGACGATCCTCTACGTGTCGCACTACCTGAACGAGATCGCGTCGATCTGCGATCGCGTCACCGTGCTGCGCGACGGCACCGACGTCGCGCACGTCGACGCACGGACCACGCCGACCGAGGCGCTCGTCGCGGCGATGATCGGCACCGGGATCGCCGCACGATCGCAAGCGCCGGTGCGCGTGCCCGGCCCGTCCGCGCTGCGGGTCGCCGGCCTCGCGGCGCCCGGCCGGTTCGACGACGTGTCGTTCGAGGTCCGGCGCAGCGAAATCGTCGGTGTCACGGGGCTGCTCGGTTCCGGCGGAAAGCAGGTCGTGCGCAGCCTGTTCGGTCTCGAACGCGGCGTGCGCGGCACGGTCACGCTCGACGGCCGCGTGACACGGCTGCGCAGCCCGCGCGACGCGGTGCGTCGCGGCATCGCGTTCGTACCGGAAGACCGCCGCTCGCACGGCATCGCACCGAGCCTGTCCGTGCGCGAGAACATCACGCTCGCGAGCCTTGCGCGCTTCACCCGATTCGGTCTGGTCGCGCGGCGCCGCGAGGACGACGCGGTGCAACGGCTGATCGCCGCGCTCGACGTGCGGGCGCCCGGCCCGGACGCGCCGGTGCGCCAGCTGTCCGGCGGCAACCAGCAGAAAGTCGCGCTCGCGAAATGGCTGAGCCGTGGCGCAGATCGCACGTCGCCGGTGTATCTGTTCGACGAGCCGACGGTGGGCGTCGATATCGGCGCCAAAGCGGAAATCTACCGGCTGCTCGATCGCCTCGCACGCGACGGCGCGGCGATCCTGTTGTTCTCGAGCGACCTGATCGAGCTGCTGGACGTCACCGATCGCGTGCTCGTGATGGCACGCGGCCGGATCGTGCGCGACGTCGCGACCCGCGACGCCACGCGCCACGATCTGCTCGCGTGGGCGACCGGCGCACGCGGCCACACGCCGCGGCAGGAGGTCGCCGCATGAACCGGATCCTCGATCGCGCGCTGCCCGGAGCAGCGTTCGCGCGGCTGCCGGGCACGTTCGGCGCGCAATTCTGGCTGCGCTGGGGCGCGGCACTGGCGTTCGCCGTCGTGTGTGCGGTGTTTGCCGCGAGTTCGCCGCTCTTTCTGACCGTCGCAAACCTCGCGAACGTGCTGCAGCAGTCGGCCGTGGTCGGCATCCTCGGGTTCGGGTTGACGGCCGTACTGATCGGCGGCGGCCCCGATCCGATCCGCGGCGGTCTCGACCTGTCGGTCGCGGCGAACATGGGTCTCTGCGCAGCCGTTCAGGCCGTCGCGCTGCGCGACGGGGCGCCGGACGGCGCGGCGCTTGCGCTGATGCTGGCCACCGGCGCGGCGGTCGGCGCGCTCAACGCGTTCGCGGTGATCGCGCTGCGCATCGTCCCGCTGCTGGCCACGCTGACGACGATGAATCTGTGCGCCGGCTTCGAACTGGTGCTGACGCAGAACACGTCGGTCGCGGCGGCGAGCCCGGTGCTCGCCTTTCTGATCGACAGCGGCCCGTTCGACGTACCGCATCTCGCGCCCGCGTTGCTGATCGTCGCGTTGCTGTCTGGCGTGCTGCTGCACCGAACCCGCTTCGGCCTGCGGCTCGCCGCGACCGGTGCGCATCGCGATGCCGCCCGCGCGGCCGGGCTGCGCGTGAACGCGTATGTCGCGGCCAGCTACGTGCTGAGCGGCGTCTCCGCCGCGCTGGCCGCGCTGGCGTCGAGTGCCTTGCTGAGCGGCAGCTCGCCCGGCGCCGGCGAAAACCTGCTGGCCGTCGTCGCGGTCGCGCTGCTCGGCGTCGTGTTCTCGCGGCGGCTCGTGCCGACGATACCGGGCACGCTGCTCGCCGCGCTGTTCGTCGGCACCGTCGGCAACGGCTTCCAGCTCGACAACGTGTCGAGCTACTGGGTCAACGGCGTCGAAGGCGCGCTGATCCTGTTCGTCGTCGCGACGACCGCGCTGATTCGGCGCCGCCATACGGAACACCATGCCCATGATTGAACGGATCGGCCGCCTGCAGCGGTTCTCGCTCGTGGCGGCACTGCTCGCGGTGATCGCCTTCTTCGCCGTGTTCGCACCGGGGTTCATGCGGCCCGCCAATCTCGCCGACGTGCTGGTGAACAACTTCGCGCTGCTTGCGATCGCCGCGCTCGGGATGACGCTCGCGCTGTCGATCGGCGCGGTCGACCTGTCGCTGGGCACCGCGATCGACGTCGCGAGCCTTGTTTTCGTGCAGCTGGTCGCGCACCAGGTGGGCGTGCTGCCGGCCCTGCTCGGCGGCCTCGGTGCGGCGGTGCTGGTCGGCACGTTCAACGGCGCGCTGGTCGCCGGGCTCGGGATCGCACCGTTTCTCGCGACGCTCGGCACGCTGTTCATCGGCCAGACCGTCCAGCAGCTCGCCACCGGCGGCGGCCAGCCCGTCTACCTGCTGAACGTGGCGCTGCCGCCGTTGTTCGGCGCGCTCGCGCACGGTACGCTCGCGGGCGTGCCGGTGCCGCTGTGGTGCGTCGTCGTGCTCGCCGCGGCCGTGCATGTCGTGCTCGCGCATTCGACGTTCGGGCGCTACAGCGCCGCGCTCGGCGCGCAACCGGGCGTCGCGCGCCATTCGGGGCTGCCGGTCGCGGCGACCGTCGTGGCGACGTTCGTCGCGAGCGCGCTCGTCTACGGCGTGGTCGGCCTGCTGCTGTCGTCGACGGTCAAGGCCTATGTGCCGCAGGCCGGCAACGGCTTCCTGCTGAACGCGATCGGCGCGACCTTCATCGGCACGACGCTGTCGCCGACACGCCGTCCCGGCGTCGCCGGCACCCTGCTCGGCGTGCTGCTGATCAGCCTCGTCGCCAACGGGCTGTTGCTGATCGGCTGGAACTTCTACTGGCAGCAGGTCGCCACCGGCGCGCTGATCCTCGCGGTGCTCGCGCTGAGTTTCATGGGGCGGCGTGTGCGCGCCGCGTGAGCCGCCCCACGCCGTGCCCCCGCCCCCTACGCCGCGCTCAGGCGCGGGCGTCCGCGCGCCGGCCGATGCCGAACGTGAACGCCAGCGCGAGCACCAGCAGCGCCCCTTTCACGAAATCCTGCAGGTAATACGGCGCATTCAGCATCGTCAGGCCGTTGAGCAGCACCCCGACGAACACGGCCCCGACCACGGTGCCGAACACGTTCGGCCGTTTCGCGCCCCACACCGCGTACCCGACCAGCGCGGCGGCCACCGCGTCGAGCAGCAGCGAGTGCCCGGCGCTGACGTCGCCGCGCCCGACGCGGGCAGAGATCAGCACGCCCCCCAATGCCGCGATTGCGCCCGATACGACATACGCCGCGACCCGGTAGCGCGCCGCCGGCGCACCGGCCAGCCGCGCGGCCGTCTCGTTGCCGCCGATCGCATAGATCACGCGGCCCCAGCGTGTCGCTTCCATCGCGACGCAAGCCAGCACCGTCACCGCCGCCAGTATCAGAACCGGCAACGGCACCACGTCGAACACGCGCAGGCGCCCGAGCGCGAGAAACGCGTCGGGAAACATGCCGCTCGCTTCCGTGCCGTCGGGCAGCACCGAACCGGTCGCGAGCGAACGCCCGCCGGTCGGAATCAACTGCAGGCCCGCGAGCAGGAACAGCGTGCCGAGCGTCGCAAGCTGGTCCGGCACGCGCAAGCGCGTGATCAGCACACCGTTGAACAGGCCGGCTGCCACACCGAGCGCCACGCAGGCCGCCACCGCCGCGAGCGCGCTGCCGTGCCAGACCACCAGCACGTAGCTCGCCGCCATCTGCGCGGATGCGGCGATGCTGCCCACCGACAAGTCGAAGCCGCCCGCCGCGAGCGTGATCGTCACACCGATCCCGAGCAGCGCGACGATCGACACCGCCTGCAGGATGCTGAACAGGTTGTCCACGTTCAGGAACGCGGGCTCGTTGACGGTAAAGACGACCACCAGCGCGGCGAGCACGAGCAGGATGCCGGTGCGTTCGAGGCCGGCGCGCAGGCGGGCCGACGCGGACAGCGCCGGCCTGGTGGACGGCGCATCGGGTGCAACGGCGGGCGTGGCGGATTTCAGCATCGTTATGGGTCAGTCCGACGGATGGGAGGATGAATGATCGAGCGTCGCGCGATCGAACCGGACGACTCGATCGGCGACTTCGACCGCTTCCTCGAGATCGCTGACGAACACGAGCGTCGCGCGTTCGTGCGCATGGCGCCGCAACATGTCGACGATATCGGCGCGCGCACCGGCGTCGATGCCCTGGAACGGTTCGTCGAGCAGCAGCAGCCGCGCGGGTTCCGCGTGCCAGCGGGCGAGCACGACCTTCTGCTGGTTGCCACCGGACAGCCGCACGAGACGGTCGTCGGGCCCCGTGCAGCGAATCCCGAAGCGCGCGATCGCGGCGGCGGCCGCCGTGCGCTCGCGCGCGGCGCGCACCGCGCCGCCGCCGAACCAGCGCGACAGGAACGGGAAGCTGATGGTGCCCGCGATCGACGCAAACGGTACGCTGTCGGGAAACAGCGACGTGCGCCAGCGGTCCTCGCCGGCGAGGAACACGCCGGCGCGAATCGCGTCGGCAGGTGAACGCGGGTGCCACGGCCTGCCGTCGAGCGTCATCGCGCCCTGCGCCGCGCGCACGGCGCCGAAGATCGTGTTTGCGAGGCGCGACTTGCCGCCGCCGACGGGCCCCGCGATCGCGACGATCTCGCCGCGCCGCACGTCGAGATCGAACGGCGCGCTGGCCTGCGTCAGGCGCAACCCGCGCACGCTCAGGCCGCCGTCGCCGGGCCGCGCGATCGGCGCCGGGCCCAGCGCACGCGCCTTCGGCAACGGCCGCCCGACCATCGTTTCGACCGCCGCGTCGAAATCGACCGGAGCGGCGAGATCGGCGACGATCCGTCCGTCGCGCACGATCGCGACGCGATCGGCGATACGGCGCAGGTCGCCGAGCCGGTGCGACACCAGCAGGACCGCGACGCCTTCGTCACGCAATGTAACGAGCAGCGCGAACAGGCGCTCGGCCTCCGGCGCCGACAGGCTCGCGGTCGGTTCGTCGAGGATCAGCAGGCCCGGCTGCCCGGCAAGTGCTCGCGCGAGCGTCACGCGCTGCTGGTCCGCCAGCGAAAGCGACGCGAGCGGCGCCGCCAGGTCGGCGTCGAGCCCGACGCGTTCGGCGAGCGGCCGTGCGGCATCGCGCCGGGCGGCCGGCGGCACGCGCCACGGCGATGCCGGATCGCACAGCCGGTCGAGCAGCAGGTTGTCGGCGATCGACAGCGCCGGCACCACTGCGTCGGCAACCGACTGATGCACGGTCGCGATGCCGAGTTGCTTCGCCGCGTGCGGCGAAGCGGGCCGGTAAGGCGTGCCGCGCAGCGTCAGCGTGCCGCCGTCGTGACGGATCACGCCGCTCAGGATCTTGACGAACGTCGATTTGCCCGCGCCGTTGGCCCCCATCAGCGCGACGACCTCGCCGGCGCCGATCGACAGGTCGAGCGATGCGAGCGCGGTCGTCGCGCCGAAGCGCTTCGACACGCCGATGGCCGTCAGGACGGGCTGCCGCGCGACGCGATGCCGTCGATCAATTCGGGAATTTGATGAAGTCGTCGTCAATGGCGTGTCGAAAAGATGTGCCTCTCGGCGAGCGGCGCCATGTGCGCAACGCCACCCGGTCACCGGAAACGTGCGACGGGACGCTTTGCGCAGGGCAATCCCGCTTGGGCGGGGACAGCGTGCCGCGGCTTATCGGCTTCGGCTTCCACGTCGATCCACGTTGAGCATGACTGCGCCGCGCAGGCATCGACGCCGATTCGGCCAATCTAGCGTGCCGCACGACGTACCCGCAAACAACGATTTCTGTCATCGATATGACGTGGGCGAGAATCCCGAATTCGCACCTTGTCACGCCCCTTGCGCTGCCGGGGATGTGCGAACCGCTGCGTGACGCGCACCAATATTTTTTTTGTTTACCAGACTTTGTTTACCTGAAAACATAGCCCCGCAGTTCGCGCGATTCGCAAAGAGTCTGGACATGTACGGATACGCGTATCGCCGGCCCGGCATCGACCTGAAGACGCGGCACCCCGTCACGCTTGGAGTAATCAGTGCGATGAGCGGCTGCGAGAATCCATTGCGTTTCCAGCCTGGCGCTGCCTCTGCATCCCGGCATATCGGCCGAGCAGATCCGCGAGGTATTCATTGCAAGGTTTTGCCGGGAATGCGCGGGCGTTCAATGCGGCAGCCATTTTCAAATCCGTCGCCGACACGTTTCAGAATAACGAATAGCATGATGCCCTCGACCCGGTGGCAACTGATCGTGACGTATGTGTGCGCCGACGCAGCCGTGACGGTTTCGTCTCGCATCCTGCAGTTCTATGCCACCTGGCTTTTGCTCAAGGGTCTCGCGAACCCGTCGGCGCTCACGCTGACGCTGGTCGCAACGTGGGCGACGACCCTGCTGACCCTTCCGTTCACCGGCATCGTCGCCGACCGGGTCCGCAAAAGTACGGTTTTGCTGGGCGCATCGCTGCTTGCCCTTGCGTCGGTGATACCGGTCGTCGTCGTCGCACTTGCGCTTCACGGCACCAACACGAACTGGCTTATCGTCGTCATCGTCGTCGCAAGCGTGACTTCGAGTGTCGCCGTGGCGGCCCTCATGCCGCTGAGCACACCGCTCATACCTGAAATTTCGCCGGATGCCGACGAGGTTCGTCGAGGTCTGCGCCTGAAGGCATCGGCTTTCATCCTGAATATCCTGTTCGGCCCGACGCTGGCAGGTTTCATGATCGGGGCATTCGGCGGCGAGTCCGCGCTATGGGTGAGTGTCGCAAGCAGTTGTCTCGGCGTCGTAGCGGCGCTCGCCTTCCACATGTCGTTCAGCGCGGGGCAATTGGTGCACGCGCGCTCCGGCGAAGCGCCGTCGTTTTTCCAGGATCTGCGCCGCGGGATGCAGCGGGTGCTCGGTATTCGCGCCGAGCGGGCGATCGCGACAGCGTCGCTGCTTGCCAACATGCTGTTCGTCCCGTTCGTTTTCTTCCTGTTGCCGGCCAAGGTTCTCGCGGAGGGAGGCTCGATGCTGAACGTCGCCGGCATTGAACTGTCATTAGGTGCGGGCGTATTGGCGGCTTCGGCCTTGCTGATCCGGCAGGCACGACGCATTGTTTCCGATCACGCCATTTCGATCGTCGGCATTGCAATGATCGGCGCCTCCATCTTCGCGTTCGGTTGCTCGCACATGCTCGCCGTCTGGTGCATGCTCGGTTTCGCATTGGGTACCGGATTGACGATGTTCAACGTCACCGTCAATTCGAAACGGGCAATGGCCATTCCAGCCGGGCATCGTGCCGGCATGGAATCGAGCCTGATGTTTCTTTGCACGGCCGCCGCTCCATTGGGTATCTGGATGTCGGGCGCGGCGCTGAAAGCCTTGTCGCCAAACGCAGTCATCATCTACGGCAGCGAACTTTTCGTACTTGCGCTCCTTTGCATTGCCTTTTCCAGGCCGTTGAGGCTCATGCTCAATTCCGACGATGGCGGCTTGCCCCACTATCTCCAGACCAACCGGGAACTGTTCGACCTTCAATCGCCGTCGTGACCTGTCCATTCCTGCCAGTGCCGGGTGAGGCTTCGTCACTGTCGACGGGGTTCGAGTCCCGGCTGAAGTTCGCGTATGACGATCAGCTCGAATAACGCTCAACGCATGCGCCAGAGCTGTTTCCCCACAGGGTTCGCGCATACTTCGCGGCCTCGCAGCCAGGCGCATCAGTTCACAAATCAAAATCAATGTGCCAATATGACCGGCATGGAACTCCGTAACGTCCCGAACCAATCTCGTCATCATCACGGCCGTCACTCGATGCGCCGTGGTTCGTTACATCCATAGCAGGACATCCGGGATTGCAGTTCCCCCTTCCTGTACAAACGACCAAGGCGCCTACGGCGCCTTTTTTATTTTTTACCCCGAGGAGAACGCTCATGACCATGATCAAGCTCGACATGTAAGTAGCGTTCCTGCAGGTTCTCGCACAGATACTTGGACAACGTGCTTTTGCCCGAGCTACTTGGCCCGTTAAGTACAACGATGGCTCCCGGAGGGGGGAGCGTTTCGGTGATCGGCATCACGGAGCCCGTTCTAAGCCCGAAGGGGCGACTAGCTGATTGATAGGCGATATTGCGTCAGTCCCGGACGATCAATGCGTTCCTTGATCGCAAAGCCATGGCGCTCGTAGAACGGAATATTGCGCGACTCAGCGGTTTCCAAGGAAATCGTCCCAGATGGTTCGATCTCGCGAAGATGCGCCAAGGTCGCATTTAGGAGCGTCGACCCGATCCCTTCGCCTTGTAGCATCGGGGACACACCGATGAACTCAATCCAGCTTGAGTTTGCAACAGAGGAGTTCGAGCCAGAACTCTCGCGAAGCAGATCGATTCTTCGCAAGGATAGTTCGCCACAGGTGCTTGCGATCTGATGTCCCAGCTCGGCAAAGTTGCCGGATGATTCTGCGCGGGACGCCGGCGCAAAGTAGCTCACGGCAACTGACCTGCCTGATTTCTTCGGACCATGTCAATCTTGGAGAACGGCCTCGGTTGCTTCAGTTGAACAATACCGCTGCTTGAACTCGTCGGGCGTCAGATAGGCCAGACTCGAATGCGGTCGGATGGCATTGTAGTGACGCCGCCACTGCTCGATCACAACCTTCGCTTCCGTGCGCGTTCGAAACCATTCAAGGCTCAAGCATTCATCTCGGAACTTGCCGTTGAAGCTCTCGTCCGCGCCGTTCTGCCAAGGCTTGCCGGGATCGCTAAGCGCCAAGTCCATGCCGTTCTGTGCCGCCCACTTCAGGATGGCCCGCGATACGAACTCTGGGCCGTTGTCCGAACGCAAGTAACGAGGCGCACCATGAAGGCTGACCAGTTGGGACAGGACTTCGATGACCCGTCCGGAACGAATCGATCCGGCCACATCGATTGCCAGGCATTCACGCGTGTACTCATCGATCACCGTCAGACACTTCAACTGCTGGCCGTTGGCGCACGCGTCGAATACGAAGTCGTACGCCCAGACGTGTCGTGCCGCCGTCGCCGGCTGCGGTCGAGGGCGATGGACCGACACGCGTCGACGGGGTCGCTTGCGCGGCACCTGCAACCCGGCAAGACGCCACAGCCGCCAAGCCCGGTCGGCGCTCATCGGGTGACCTTGCCGCTCCAGAACGATCTGGATGCGGCGGTAACCATAACGCGGATATTGCGCCGACAGAATGCTCATCGCTGCCAGCACCGGCGCGTCCCGCACGGCCAGCGTCGATTCGTAATGCAGCGCCGATCGGGCGACCGACATCAGCGCGCACGCACGTCGCTCCGACAGGCCCCGTGCTTTCACGTAGGTGACCTGCTGGCGTCGGGCGGGCGCGCTCACCACTTTTTTGCGTTGATCTCTTTCATCACGTCCAGCTCGAGATCGCGCTCGGCCAGCATCTTCTTCAGCCGCGCATTCTCTTGCTCGAGCTGCTTGAGCCGCTTCACGTCGGCAGCCTCCAGCCCGCCGAAATGTTGTCGCCAGTTGTAAATGGTTTGCTCGCTGACCCCGTGCTTCTTCGCAACTTCCGCGACCGGCGCCTTGTCCGCCTCGCGCAGGATGGTGACCATCTGTTCTTCGGTAAACCGGCTCTTCTTCATGACTTCCTTTTCTCCGTTGGAAGCCATTCTCTCAAGTTTCAACTGGTCCAAAAATTCCAGGGCAGGTCAGTCCCAGAGCGTTACCACGACCGGCTTCGTTAGGTGCGCCGACTGGTTGGCGAGATGAGATTGTCGGTCGCGATACTCGGCAGGAGCCGCTTCGCGTAGAGCGCCACGGGAAAATTGAAGGTACCGCGCAAGTTGATGCCTTCTATATGAGTGGGGGCGATTCGCCGGAGCTGCTCGGTTGCGATTGGATGACCTCGACTTACTTCGATATTTTCCAGGGCGCGTTATCAGAATGCGAAGGAAGACATTCTAGCTGAGCCGATATCGGTCACTCAGACTTCCTGATTGACAAGGAACCTCATCAAAAGACCGCTTGCGTTGAACCAGCATGCGTTTGTCAATCTCGACGACGCACGCAAGCGAATTGAAGCGTGGCGCACTGACTACAACTCGTTGCGCCCGCATAGTGCCTTGGGGAACGTGGCGCCGGACCAATTCCGGCAACTGCATCAACCGGGAACCGGCGAGTCCACTAAATTGCGAATGGTGTACTCGGCGAGGTAAGGTCACCGAAACACTAACACTCAATTGTGTCCAGAATTCCTAGAGCAGTTCAATATTGACGAGTTTGTTCGAGCGCGTGTCGGGAGATGCAGGAGCAAGTCCGCAGAGCCCCCCTTCCTGGGAAGTATTTCATTTTAATTCCACTTTTCTTTCGCAATAATTATGTAATAAATATGTTTGAAAAAAATAATATACGACCGCCAAATAAAAAATTCCCAGAATTGGGATATTGCGAAGGAATTTCCACTTGGGTATGATGAATCGCATGACACTTTTGTGACAGTTACACAGATCGATGCATTTATGTAGATTGTTTATGTGATCGTTGTCGAATTTTTTGTCATGAAGCCCCGCTATTTTTGGGTGGTGCTCGCTCGCGCTCGCGTTTATGTGCGACCGGACATTGTTCGCTCATTTTGATGACGGCCAGAAATTTCCTGAGAGATTAGACGTTACAAAAATGAAAAACCCGGCTTTTGCGTTCGGAAGCAAGGCTTCCACGTTGGCGACTCTTGCCAACCTCATCACTCATGGTCGTGTTTTGGACCAATGCGCATTTACCGTCCACGATTGGCGAGAAAATGCGGATGCTGTCGAGAAAGAAATTGTGCGTCGCTTCGGTTGCATTCCACTTATCGTTCGCTCCAGTGCATTGTCTGAAGACACCGGGACTTCGTCAAACGCAGGGAAATACTTATCGGTAGGTAACGCTGTTGGGCTCACGTCTGTCAGAGATGCGATCGAGCGAGTCATCAAGTCTTACGGATCCGCGCTTGATCATGATGAAGTGTTTGTTCAACCAATGTTGAACTGTGTTCGGAGATCGGGCGTTGCCATGACGCGAGACCCCGAAACTGGGGCGCCATACACTGTAATCAATTACTCGGAGAGTAGCGACACCGCAGCTGTTACATCCGGGGCAGGTGAAGTTCGAACCGTCATCGTGCATTCTGGTAGTCAAGCACGCCTCTCATCGCCGGTGGCCGCGATCCTACCACTTCTCGATGAACTGATCGAGATCACAAATAATGATGCGCTTGACGTTGAGTTCGCGATGGATGAAGCAGGAGTCGTGCTCCTGCAGGTCCGGCCGATGACGACCGTAAAATCCAGCCCGGCGCCGCGACTCCATGCCGCCTACATTCTCGAACAAATCAATTCGACCTTGCCGACGGTTAGCGCACGAAAGCACAACACGTTCAGCGTGATGTCGGACTGGAATCCGGCTGAAATGATCGGCATCAAGCCTCGATCGCTTGCATATTCTCTTTACCGCGAACTGATCACGCGGATGAACTGGGCCTCTGCTCGCTTTCGGTATGGGTATCGTGATCTTCGGCATCGCGAATTGATGATCTGTCTCGGTGGTAGTCCCTATATCGACGTGGCGTCTAGTGTCGAATCATTCATTCCAGCCGGCGTTCCAGCGGACGTTGCGCATCGCATCGTTGAACACTGTTCCCGATACGTCTCGGATCACCCGGCTTTGCACGACAAGCTCGAGTTTGCGGTTATCCCTACCTGTTACGTTCCGCACCTCAACGTCGACTTTTCCTCCTATCCCCACTTGGCCGACGCGCTGTCCCACATCGAACGAAAGGTATATCTCGACCAACTTAAGTCGCTGACCGAGCAGATCGTAGCACCAGGCAGCGTGTTTTATCGCGATCTCGATCTTTTGCCACTGCACGCCCGAAAACTTGCACGTTACAAAGCAGATCGAAGCGACACCGCTATCTCATTCTGGCAGTGCATCTCCGACGCAAGCGTGGTCGCCGAGACATTTTCCGGTCTCGCTCGAGCAGCATTCATCGCGACTGCATTGTTGAAGGACCTCGAACATGCCGACGAGCGACTTACTGGGTTGACTGATCAAGTGACGGCTAGCGTTCGTACGATAGGCAAGCAAATCGCGGATGACTATACAGACCTGGAACTTCATGCGTTCTTGGAGCAACACGGACACGTCCGCCCCGGCACCTACGACGTCACTATCGAGCGTTACGATGAAGCTCCGGATCGATACTTCAAGCGGACGGAGGCGCGAAAGGACCCAAGCAGTCCCATCGCCGACGTAAGTCAATTCATCTCAAACATTACTACGCAGCTCCGCGCTTGCGAGTTGGGCTTCGACGCATTTCAACTGATCACTTTCGCGAAAGCCGCCATTCACGCGAGAGAACAGTCGAAGTATGTCTACGCCGGCTTAGTCTCTGAAGCGCTTTCCCGCCTCACTGAATGGGGTGCTGCCCGTGGGATAAACCGCAACTGCCTGAGTCATCTATCCCTCAATGATCTCCGTGTCGCAATGGAATCGTACGGCCGAGACGTCGACCTTCTGGCCAAGGGGCGGAAAAACGAGGATGTATGGGCGAGGGATTTGAGCGTGCGAACGCCCGCCGTGTTCAACCATTCCGACAATTTCTTCGCATTCGAGATAAGCGGAACGAAGCCAAACTACATCACCAGCAAGACAATCTCGGCCGCACCTATCGTGCTTACCGGCAGCGAATCAACAGACGCAGACCTGAACGGAAAGATCGTGCTCATAGAGAGTGCCGATCCAGGTTACGATTGGATTTTCACCCACCCGATTGACGGTTTTGTCACAGCATTCGGTGGAGAAAACTCCCATATGAGTATCCGCGCTCGTGAATTCGGCATCCCCGCCGCTATTGGGGTCGGCCCGGAGGTATTCCGAGCGCTGGCGCGTGCGAGCAATATCATACTGAGCTGCAAAGACCAGCGAATTCATTCTGCTTGACGAGAAGAAGCGCCCGATAAGCCCTACCAAAAAAATTAAATAAATCAGCAATCCTATGGAAAAGATATTTATTCTGATCGAGAGCAGCTCGACCGGCACTGGTCTCGCGATGATCAAGAAGCTCTGCGAACTAGGGTACTCACCGTGGGTGATCAGCAATAATCCGGGTCGATTCGACTTTCCCGATATCCCTCAGCTTCGGCTTCTTCATGTCGACACGAACGACGAAAGCCGATTGATCGAGTTTCTTCTTCAGCATGAGCGGCGCGATGAGTTCGTCGGCGTGTCAACCGTATACGATTTCTACGTTCCTGCGGTGGCCGCAGTTGCACGTGCACTGGCTCTGCCCGGCCCGCATGTCGACTCCGCGAGAAGAGCGAGACATAAACATAATCAGCGAACCGTCTTCGCTCATCACGGCCTTCCCCAGCCGAAGTTTGCCGTCTGTAGTACGGTGGATGAAGCACTTTCTGCTTCACGAGAAATCGGATATCCGCTTGTCTGCAAGCCCGTCAGCGGTGCTGGTAGCGTGGGTGTCAAGTACATCACGTCTGACGACGAACTGAATGTACACGCTGGAACCTGGCTGTCCCGTACAGAGACCCATAGAGGCGTACCGATCCAACAAAAGGTCCTGCTCGAGGAGTTCGTCTGTGCCCCCGAAGTATCGGTTGAAGTCTTCGATGGCATGGCCGTGGCGGTCTGCGATAAATTCGTTAGCCCATTACCGGTTTTCCTTGAAGTTGGACACGAAGTGCCATCCGCCCTTCCAAGCGATCTTGCGCAATCGGCATGCAAACTCGCGGAAGACGCCGTCAAGGCGCTCGGTTTGGATTGGGGGTGCTGCCACGTGGAGCTCCATGTGACCCGCGATGGCCTCTCCGTGATCGAAGTGAATCAGCGGATCGCTGGTGATCTGATTCCCCTGTTGGTAGAAGAAGCCACTGGTGTTGACTTACTGTCGGCGGCAATTCTCAAGGCGGTCGGAGTAACTCCAAGTCTGAACGGAACGCGCAACCGAGTCAGCCGTATTGCATTCCTCGTTTCGGGTGAAATACCGTCCGCGATACGCGATACCTTCGAGACGATAGTTTCTGAAGGTGGTGCGCTGGATGCGCACCTTGGGATGGATCACGGTAAAGGCCTCCACTATGGCGACTCTCGCGATCGTATTGGTCATCTTATTGTGAGCGGGCCTAGTCGGTCGTCCGTCCGAGATAACCTCAACAAACTGCTTGTGAAGTTGTCCGGGAAAGAGCGTGTCTTAGCCTCCCCATCCCATAGCGACCAACCTCGGTACGCATCTGCATGCAACGTCAGCTGAGCACACTCTCCGGACATATCAACCTGACGACCATGGTTGAGCGCTGGGACCTGAAAATCCCATTTGTCACCGCGCGCGGCTCTCGCACTGAGGTGGAAGTGATAGTTGTCGAGATCGCGGCCGATGGACATACCGGCCGCGGCGAAGCAACCCCGAGCCGGAGCCTCGGTGAAAGCGCCAGCTCGTGTCTCGGTGAGATTGCAAAGGCCTTTGGTACCGGGGTGTTGACGGCCACCGACGTTGGGTGCCGCGTCGCGATGATGCCGTCGGGCGCAGCGCGAAGCGCGCTCGATAGCGCGATCTGGGACCTTGCTGCAAAACATTGTGGGACCCGTGCGTGGACTATGGCGTCAATGCAAACACCGACTACAAGGAAGACGATCCAAACAATCAGTGCTGGACCGCCCGACGAGATGGTGAGCCAAGCGCTGATGTTCGGCTCAGCCGAAGTGCTGAAGTTAAAGCTGAATGGGAGAGATGATGATCGAAAAGTTCGTGCGGTAAGACTCGCCCTACCGAACGCACGGCTTATTGTCGATGCCAACGAGTCGTGGACGATGAATCAACTCGCGACGTGGTCCGTGACGATGAGGGAGCTCGGGGTTGAGCTGATAGAGCAGCCCCTTCCCGCAGGATCGGATACTGCGCTATCGCACTTCAATCGCATCGTGCCGATCTGCGCTGACGAAAGTTTTACGGACCCGAATGACCTCTCGGCTATCGCCTCGCGTTATGACTTCGTCAACATCAAACTCGACAAGCTCGGGGGGCTTTCGTCCGCACTGGTAGCGGCAACGATCGCAGAGTCGCACGGTCTTGGGATCATGCTCGGATGCATGATTGGCACGTCACTCGGCATGGCACCATCAACGATGTTGTTCGATCGGGCCACGTACATCGATGTCGACGGACCGTCATTCCTCGCATCGGATCGCGAGCCGACTCTCTGGTGCGATGGCGTGGTATCCGCCCCGCGTCCGGCGCTCTGGGGCTGATCCGCATTTCGCCATACCACCACCTGAACTTACTGTCATCACCGCATCAATATGGACCCGCAACACCTGCAATCCCGATTTGCCGTTCGAGCGAACTTGACGTCGATTTTTCTTTTCGCCCTTGGAAATTATGTCTTGATCCCGTATTACGCCGTGTACACAAGCAAGAACCTCGGCTACGGAGTCGCATTTGCCGGCATACTTGTTTCGGTGAGAATGTTTTCCCAACGTGGCCTTACGCTATTCGGCGGAGTGCTAACTGATTATTTTGGGGCCCAGCTCATTAGTCAAGTCGGAATACTGCTCAGAGCAACTTCATTCCTGATTCTGTTCTTCGACCGCAGCCCGTCAAGCTTCGTAATCTCCGCCTTTGCAAATGGGACGAGTAGCTCCCTATTTAATATGGCTATTCGAAAGATGCTGTTTTTCGCCGTGCGAGAAGACGATTCACGTCTGACAGCAGTCATCAGCCTGCGAAGCGCGTTGCTCAATCTTGGGGCCGCAATTGGCCCACTTCTCGGCACATTCTTTCTGTACTGGGATTTCAGTTTGACGTGCCTTTGCGTAACCGTGATGTTCGTCGGCTTAGGTACAATTGTATGGGTTGCAAACCGAACGTTCGAAGCCGCGCGAATCTCTACAATCCGTCCGGCGGACTTTCTTCGAGTCATCCGACTTCCCGGCATTCAGCGGGTCATGTTGCTGCAGTTCATTTATTTCTATTTCTATTCTAATCTTGAATATTTACTTCCGATCTTCAGTACGGAGCAAGGTCATCAGGGATTGGTCGGAATACTTTTCACGACCAATGCGGTTGTTGTTGCTGGCGTGCAATTCACAAGCGCCCGTCGCATCGCCAATGCGGGCGTCAACCTTGGATTCTGGTGCTTCCTCGCGTTCTTTCTCCTACTTGGCTCGATTGCATACTTTTCTCCGGGCGTTGGCGTGTCAGTGCTCCTCGTGTTGGCCGTAGCACTATTCACTATCGCGGAAATTGTCGTCTCCTTCAGAGTCGAATACCTGTCGACAAAGCTCGGCGACAAATCGCTCGGCGGAACAACGTACGGATTGGTTTCGGTCGTCGGTGCAATTGGCATGTTGGCCGCCAACGCGCTGAACGAGCAACTATATCGGTGGCTTGGCCCGGCTAGCACGTGGAGTATCAATGCCCTGCTTGTTGTGGCTGCAATCGCCTATCTGTGGCGGATAAGGACTCCTTTGTTAGATCGCTTGCCGTCACCAGCAAAAGCTACTCCCTAGAGCACAGCGAACTCACGTCAAGCGATCATTTACTGTTCGCTCGTTGGCGCCAGCACAGTGTGACCCTGCCTCGATTCCACGTACAGCAGGAAGTTTGATAACTTTTCGCCCGTGAGCGGCTATTCGCATCGTAGCGGCTGGACGATCGGTGTCTGCCGCGTGCGCGATAAGTGGACAGTCGAGCTGTGGGATGGAACGTCTCTCATGCCGTCGTCGACTCGCCGGTTGCGGCGGTCAGGCTTCATCGCGAGTTGGTGACGGAATCTGAGCAGGCAGCTCTCCTGATCTCGAAGGGCAGCACGAGTTGTCGAGCTGACCCGGCCAAGCGATCGGTACGGCCGGCCCGGCCTGCGCCGCAATCCCCGCCGTAGGTGAGATCGTGCAAGCGTTGCGACGTCTGGCCACCCGACCCGAGCTGGCCGCGCGGCAGTCGCAAGATGACGATCTTGTGCGCGTGCGTCGCGCACAAGATCGCCCCAACTACGCGGCTCTTTCAGATAAGACAAGAAATGAGCTGACAAACCGCATGTCGCCTGATGCCCGTGCCGGGCAATCGGAATACCGTCATCCGTCATGGGCGCATCGTCTTCCTCGATGAAGTTCGGCGACACCTCGGGATGCTGCGGGCACGAAACACGATCGCCTTTGCGAGCGACAAAGCGGCCATCGAAACGCATTGTGCTGGAACCTGTTTCGACCTTGCCGCCATGGTCGGTCTCGTCACCGATGCGATTCAAGTTCATCATGATTTATGCCGTGACAATGCGCCCATAATTGAATTGCCTTGATTGACCAGGCTCAGGCTGCTGTCGATCCAGAACGGGCCTCGGCCTCGAGGTCGCTTTCCGCGCGTCTTGCTGGAGCGCTGGTTGCTACTTCGTGATCCGATGCATTTCCCGTCGGCGTACGGCGCCGCCCTCGGCTCCAGTTTCCCGGCGTCGCCACCGGCGCGCCCAGCCGCCGGGCCGCTTCGTGTTGCCCTAGTCTCCGCAAGTTTCACCGCCTCGGACTTGAATTCTTCCGTGTACTGCCTTCTCGGCACTCCAGTTTCCGGCATCCCATCCTCCGTACATGCATCAAACTACTCAACTTTATGCTGTACGTGAAACTTGGGCAGGATCATTCGACAGCATCGTAGAGATCGCAGACAATCTCTGGGATATGCAGGGCTGGCCTTGGCCGGTGCTACGAAACCGTGAAGCAAATTTCTCTTTCCGCGAAGGACTCCAGGTGTGATAAAAGCCATTTTTTTTGATTACGACGGGGTGCTGACGACTGATAGAACGGGTTCGCTCACTACGAACAGATATCTGAGTACAGTAACCGGTGTTGAGTATGAGACTGTTCGCAAGGCATTCGCAAAACACAACCCAGACCTGCTTGTCGGAAAGGTCACACATGCCGAAATCTGGGATGCAGTTTGCGCGGAGATACGTTGCAAAGTCGATTTTTCATTGCTCGAAGAGGCATTTCAAAGCACGCCGAAAAATGACGCAATGTTTGCTCTGGCGCGCAGCCTGAAGCCCGAGTATTCCCTCGGCATCATCACGGACAACAAGCGGGATCGGATCGATTCACTGAAGAAATCGCAAGGTCTCGATGTCCTGTTCAACCCGATAATTGTGTCAGCCGAGTTCGGCTCGGGAAAGGACGGTTCTGCTGTTTTTGAACATGCTTTACGATGTGTCGGAATAAGGCCTGACGAGAGTATCTTCATCGACAACAATCGAGGGAATCTGATTGCACCAAGAGCGCTCGGCATGGGCACGGTCTTCCATGACGATGAAAAAAACGATGTCGAGAAACTGATCGCAACCCTCAGGAACGAGTTCCACGTCTTGGAACGGTCGTGAGACGCAGCGCCATTTCGTGAGGCGCGAAGGAGCGTCCGAATGGCCGCTGTTTGGCGAGCTGATGGGCCGTTGAGGGTCGGCAACCGTCGGCCGCATCCGTCGGTTGGCGGCCAGGAGCAGCCACTCGCCACGCTCACTGAGATTGCCCGATCTGGCAGGAGCGGGTTCAACGGAGGCCGGCGGCCCTACTAGTCGGTAGTAGGGTAGGATGGCCGAGAGTCGCACCTCATCCCTACCTTTGAAAGGGAGCATCATGTGAGCGCAGCGGATAGATCTGAAATCCTTCGGCTGGTTGACGGCGGCCATGCGTTGGACCTTGTGGACTTGCTTCTTGGCGACTCCTCGTACCGGGTTTCCCCGACGATAGAATATTTTCCGAGCGACGATGCGCGCAACGCTTACGTAATGACGATTGAGCACCTTCGTTTCGTGAGCGCCCATGGCAAGCAAGACGGTTTCGTCAAGGTTGGCCAGCGTGTGTATTTCGCTTACCCGGAATATTTTCGCAACTGGCTGGACTGGGGAACCCCGGGCTTGACACAAGAAGACCTGCTCAACTATTTGAGAGGGAAAAGCATTACCAGCTAGCGCAGTCTGCTGCCGGCCAAGTGCGGTCACTGATATGCTTCTCAGACAAGAAACTCGTACTGGGATTCTGGAAAACTCGGAGAACAATAGAGCATGCCCGATTTGGAGGTCGCGGAGATCTATTACGAGAACGGTGACATCAAATATCGTTACTCTCGGTACCTCAATTCCGACGGCAGTCGGTGGATTAGGCATGGCCTCTTTGTCGCATATAGCGAGAATGGCACCGTAGTTTCCGAGGGAAACTATGATCACGGCGTCGAACATGGTCCATGGAAGGACTTCCATCCTAACGGCAGCCTTGCTGCGTCCGGTAACTATGATCGGGGAACCGAGGTTGGAGTCTGGGAGTATTGGAATGCAGATGGTCAGCCCAAGACATAGCGCAAGCCTGCCCGGCAGCAACGGCCGTTGTGGGTGGTGGATTCAACCGGATGCAGTCCGTTCGACGCCGGCATCCGACAACGGCTCGCCGTCGGGCTGCAGTCGGCCACTTTCAGACATCCGGCATCACCACCTAGATCGTCATCAATCGGGCTTCGGTCAGCTTCTCGAATAGTTGGCGCGATCGCTCCGATCAAGATGCCACCAAGGTGCCATCGTCGCCAACCCATATCACTGCGGGGATGCTGTAGAAGTAATCGAGCAGTAACAGATCGTGCTCATGGTATGCAGCCTCCGGCCACCTGTCTCGGAGGTAGGAGATGATCTCGTCAGGCGAAGCGTGCCACTGCGCTTGTTGATCGTTGATCGTGAATCGAGGATTCGGATGTTCGGGCGAGACATAGCAATCCGCTCCCGGGGCAATGAACTTGATCCTTCCCGTCCGAAGCAGATGCTCGACGACTCGAAAGAATGCATCTCTATGGCTATGGAAGGCCATACCCGGTGAATTGCCGCCGATCGCGCTGAAAAGACCCGTAATCCAAAGGCCAAACGAATCTTCCACGATTTTGTCGATTTGAGCGGAGTCATCCATGACAAAGCGGGCTCGAAAGAAAGCTCGATAGGGGAAGGTAAATCAAAGGCAAAGTGTAATGTTGAATGCCTGCTTCCGGCAAACCGGACCGTCTCTTCAGGTTCGACCACGGTCAACCAGCTCCGACCAGCCGCCCACGACCAATCGCTCGACGCCACGTGCCAGTCTGTTGATAATCAGGACATGATCCGCCGACGCAAGGCGTCGGTGGTTAACCAAACAATCGCGATCGACACGTCTTTTGCGCATTTCTTGCCGGAGTTCTTTGTGTACATCGATGTACCCCGCGGTCTCGTGTTCTTTGACCCAACTGACGCTTTCCTTCCCGAGCCGGCGTTAGTGCGATACGACCGTGATTCGAAAACGATTACATCGGTTGCCGGCGCGCAGACGGACGATACGGTATGTGATGTATCGCGCGACGGCCGTCGTCTTGCATTGGCATCGGCGTCGTGGATAGTCGCACGCAATACCAACCGTAGCCGCTTGACCGTGGTTGCCGATGGCACCGTCCTGCATCAGACCGACAGGTTTCTGTCGTTCTGGACGCGCCTGGATCCTTCCGGGCGCTATGCGCTGGTAAGCGTCTTCAAGAGCAATGACAAAGGCCGTCCGGTGGTGATCGATCTGGACACCGGCGAGCTTGGCGATCCTGTCGCGCGCGATTTCGATGCACGTTTCGGCGACGTGGATCCGGTCGACGGACTCCTGTGGGCTCCAGACAAACGAACCAGGAATTCGGTGCTGACCGTGAATTGCCGCAGCGGCGAGATCAACACGGTCAATCTCCCGGCGGGCGGCAAGGTCAAGCGCCTGCGCTTTGCGCGCGATGGGTCAGTCATGTTCGTCGCGAGCGATACCAATCAATTGCTGTGCTGTGACCGGAATGGCTCGGTGGTATGGTCGCGCGATATTGGCGAATTTGGCGAGATTCGCTCGGCCAACATCCTGTTCAACGAGAGTGGCAGCCATTTGTGCTTACCCTTGCCGGAAACGGCACGCTGCAATTGGGGCGAGGATCTGGTGATCGACGCACATACCGGCGCGGTCGAACATGCCATTCAACGTCACCGTGGGCCGCCCGCGGCACTGGCAGCAGATTGGTTCGGCGACCGGCTGCTGACGCATGGCGGTGAAATCATCGATTTTTATACCGGCAAGGTGACGGACATGCTGTCGGTCAAAAGCGGCAGTAGCGCGATCGCGGGGAACCTCGGCGGCTGACATATTGACACCCGACCGCCTCACTCGGTCAGCAATTCAACACCGCGACGCAACGAGATCCCGGCCAGCTGTTCAGCAGGCTGCGGCCGCGCGAACAGAAATCCCTGCACCTGGTGGCAACCGATTTCCTGCAGGAACGCCAGCTGCTTCTCCGTCTCGACGCCCTCCATCACGACATCGAGCCCCAGCGCGCGCCCCATCGCAACGATCGCGCGCACGATTGCATCATCCGTGCTGCCCGAACCGCAGTCCGTCAGGAACGACCGATCGATCTTCAGCGTATCGACGGGCAGATCCTTCAGGTACACCAGCGACGAATAGCCCGTACCGAAATCGTCGATCGCCAGGCTGATCCCCCGTGTCGCCAGTTCGCGCAGCAGGATGCCGATTTCCTCGCGGGTGTTCATCGCCATGCTTTCGAGCAACTCGAGCTGCAGGCATTCGGCCGGCAGCGCGGTTTCGCTGAGGATGGTCGTCAGGTCGCTGAGGAAATGGTCGGTAAAGCACTGCCGCGCCGACACGTTCACCGACACCCGCCCGAACTCGAAACCCTCGTCGAGCCAGCGGCGCGCCTGCCGGCAGGCTTCGCGCAGCACCCACCGGCCGATCGGGACGATCAGCGCCGACCGCTCCGCCAGCCCGATGAAGTCGCCCGGCGGCACCAGGCCCTTGCGCGGATGCAGCCAGCGCAGCAGCGCCTCCACGCCGACGATCCGGCCGCTGGCCAGATCGTATTGCGGCTGGTAGAACAGCCGGAATTCGTTCTGCTCGAGCGCGCGGTGCAGCTCGCCGAGCGTCTCCAGCTGCTCCATCGCCGACGATGTCATCTTGCTCTCGAAGAACTGGAACACGTTCCTGCCTCGACTCTTCGCGCCGTACATCGCCTGGTCCGCGAGCAGGATCAGGTGCTCCGCCTCGGTGCCGTCGTCCGGATAGATGCTGATGCCGATGCTCGGCGTCACGAATATCTCGCGACCGCCGACATCGATCGCCCGCGCCACTTCGTCCAGCAGCTTGCGTGCAACGCGCCCGACGTCGCGGACATCGTCGAATTCCTCGAGCACGAGCGCGAATTCGTCACCGCCCATGCGCGCCACCGTGTCGTTCGAGCGCACCGACGCGACGATGCGCTCCGCAACCTGCTTCAGCACCTCGTCGCCGGCGTTGTGGCCGAGCGTGTCGTTGACCAGCTTGAAGCGGTCGAGATCGAGGTACATCACCGCGACCTTGTGACCGAGCCGCTTCGCGCGAGCGATCGCGTGCACGAGCCGCTCCTCGAACAGCGCCCGGTTCGCGAGATCGGTGAGCACGTCGTGCGTGGCGAGATAACCCAGCCGCTCCTCCGCCTGACGCCGCTGCGTGATGTCGGAGAAGATCGCCGCATAGTGCGAGATCTCGTCGTCGTTGTCGCGAATGCTGGTGATCGTCAGGTATTCCAGAAACAGCTCGCCGGTCTTGCGGCGATTCCAGATTTCGCCTTGCCAGTGGCCATCGGTCGTCAGCGAATGCCACAGCTGCTTGTAGAAATCCGGCGTCTGGCGCCCGGAACTCAGCAGGCCCGGGTTGCGCCCGATCACTTCGTCCGCGGTGTACCCGGTCAGGCGCGTGAAGGCCTGGTTGACGCGCTCGATCCTCGCGTGCCGATCGGTGACCATGATGCCTTCGAGCGCCGATTCGAACACCCGATCCGCCATGCGCAGGTTGAAGCGCGCGAGACCCAGCGCTTCGTCGCGCTCGCGCACGGCGCTGCGCAACTCATTCGCGTATTCATGCTCGATGCTCTGCAGCACGTCCGCGAAACAGAGCAGCCCGGTCAGCCTGCCCGCCTCGTCCCGAATGCCGACGTGCCGCATATTGTGCTCGGTCATGAAGCGCTGTGCTGTATACAAGCTCTGCTTTGCGCTCAGCATCTGCAGCGGCTTGCTCGCGTAGGCCCCGACCGCGCCCTGGGACGCGCCTTCCGCCAGGAGCCGGACGATGTCCCGCTCAGTCAGGATGCCGTGCTCACCGTCGTCGTAGCCGACCAGGATCGCGTCGAGTCGTTGCGTGCGCATCCGTGCGATGACGTCGTGCACCGCGACCTGCTCGGACACCACGACGGGCGGATGGATGCGAATCGATTCGATCGGCTTCAGGTGCAGGAAGAACTCCGGCCCCTGGTTCACGACGACGTCGGTCTGCGTCAGCACGCCGATCGGGGCGCTATCGCGGACCACCACGAAGTGCCGGACGCCCGACTGCTTGAACTTCATCGCGGCCTCGCCCAGCGGCGTGTTGGCCTCGAGCGTCAGCACCGGATGGCTCATTACCTCGCTGACCGGCCGATCGAGCCCGTGCGGATCGTCGCCGGCCGACAGTGCATCGCGCTCGGTCCAGATCCCGACGACCTGTTCATCCTCCATCACGACGATCGAACTGCAACGCTCGATGAACATGCGTCGCGCGACCTCCCGCACCGGCGTGGCCGGTGTGCAGGACAGAATCTGACGCGCGACGAGGCGCGCAATCGGAACATCGTAGCTGCTCGGATACATTCTCTAACCAAGACGTAAAGCCCTCGCCGGCGCGCTTCGATCCGGCAACCTTCAGGCTCGCCCGCGGCGACAGGCACGGTGCGATATCGCTTGCCTCGAATGGTTGCGTACTCATCGAACTCGCAGACGGGGCATTGACCCATCGCGTGAGGCGTCGCGGCGGCGGGCGTGACACATGGGCCGCGACGTCGCATTTGACGATCCCTTGTCCGGCGGGTTCAGACGCCGGAGCGCCGCCCACTCGGAGGCAGCCGCCCTGAGTTAACGACAGATTCGTGGAAGAGTTGAGTGCCGTGACGACATTCGTGCTGCGCGCCGGCAAGTCGAGAGGCTGCGCGATCGATGAGCCGTCAATGCGGCCGAGACACCGCCGGCTTCAGCAGGCCTTTTTGCTACACGCGGGCGACAAGGCGTCGCATGGACCGGCGGCGACGCTCATGGAGGAATGGAAGCCGGTCGCGGCTGCCGTGAAGTCCGGGCAATTCGTCGAACGAGACTCGAGATCGGGCGGCCAGCTGCGCCCCGGCCGCTTGCGGCCCGTTTGCGGCCCCGCTTGCAGCCGTCTGACACGAGCGCTCGAATCGTTAACGATCCGAGCGCTCATGGTCATGTGGAACCACCAGAATGCTGCCAGCCCGGCGTATTGCACCCACTACTCCGGGCTTCCGGGCCTGCAATTTGAGGATCAGAAGCTATGGTGCATGCCGATGTTGACTTGAACCTGGTTACCGCCCGACGAGGTGTTGCCAAAGTCGGCAGCCGAAGCCTGAGCGCCCTGGGCATGGACGTAGGCACCGACGGCGTAAACCGACGTGCGCTTCGACAGCGCGTACATGGCACCGAGCGACGCCTGGTTGATCGAAGCCATCGTGCGGCCTTCGGCAGCCTGGCTGGGCGTGGCTGCGGAACCGTAGACATACGTGTACCCGGTGGCCAGCGACAATGCCGGGGTGACCTGGTACTGCAGGAGCGCACCCAGCACGTTGAAGTGGATCGACGGCTGGCCGTTGTTGCCCTGGTACTGCGCGTTCGAGTACCGCAAGCCCGCCGTGTACGGACCGATCTGGTATTGGGTAGCGACCTGGGCGATGCCCGCGCTCTTGAACGCATTGCCACCGTTATAACCCGAGCTCGGATAGCCCAGCGCGGTACCGAAACCCGGCTGTGCCGTGGCGTTCTGCCACCCGTTCTCACCCTGGTTGGTCGCGCGGAAGTAACCGCCGGCGACGGTCAGGCCGCCTTGAGCGTAGTTCGCCGCCACCGACCACGACTGCCCCGAACCCATCGCACCGGCGACACCGCCGAACGAGTACGCGCCTTCAGCCTGGAAGCCGTTGATGACCGGCGAAATGTACTTCACGGCGCTGTTCTGGTTCGTCGTGTTGTCGTTGTTGTCGACGTCGCCCGGCGTCGAGAACGTCGATGCTGAAATGGCGTCGCCCGTCAGGCCCTGCACCATTTCCGTCACGGCGTCGAGCTGGCGCCCCATGCGCAGGGTACCGTACCGATCGGAAGCAATGCCGACGTAGGCCTGGCGGTTGAACAGCGAACGCGTGGAACCAATCGGCCCCTGGCCGTTTATGCCGCCTGTACCGATGTTGAAACCGTTTTCGATCTTGAATACCGCCTTGAGGCCGCCGCCGAGGTCTTCGTCCCCCTTGAGGCCCCACTTGTTCGAACCTACGGCGCCCCCGTCGAGGCCGAACCGCTTGTGGCCATTGATGTTCGAGGTGTAGCCGATACCCGAATCGAGCATGCCGTACAGGGTGACCGACGACTGCGCCATTGCTGCCGAAGATGCGGCGAATGCGGCAACAGCGATAACGCTGACGTTGATGTTTTTGTTTTTCATCTGTATTTCACAGTCAGGAGTGGTTGTGGGATTGTTTGAAACGGGTTGTGTCGTATTCGCATGCGGATGACGGCGCACGGCCTGCGCGTCGTCTCGGCCGCAACGGCCAGCGTCATATTCGACAGATCGGCATAATCAAATCAATCATTTCGTCATCCTCAAAATTGCATGCGGAGAGGTACCACGCATCTCGACCTGTCCGGCACGCTTTCGATCAGAACAATCGCGGCATCCCGATCTGGATCAAAGCCGCTTCCTTGCTTCCGTTGTCGCTCCGGCCCTACGGCACCGTGAATCGAGAATGTGCCGGGTCGCCTGTTTGCCGCATCGATACCTTGCCTTCCAGCTCCGGCGAAACTTCACCGTCGATCACGCGAAGAAACTTGCCCCCTGCGCGGCGATTTCCGGGTGCGCCTTGACCACGAGCGCGCACTAGAGGATTCATTCGAACTGACATCGTCCCGCCGTATTCATGATCCGGCGAACCGATGTACCGAGTCCGCGAAGCCGGACAACTCGAGCCGATCATCGCGCTCAGCCGAACTTTCCCCGATGGCATTTCGGAGCAGTCCGGCGTCGTCACGTCCAGCGCCCGTGCAATGCCCGCGATGACGAAACCGGACCACGCTCCACCTGCTACAAAAGACCGTCTGGAAGTACCGGCCGCCATTGCAGGCTGCTTGAGCGTCCGGCTCAACCGCTGGCGAAGTACGCGAACCTATTCGCCGGGCACCAACGTGGCCGGATCGCGCTTAGCGAGTGCGAAAGACCATATCAGGAACATAATTTTGCGTCAAAAATTGTTTGATATAAGTTAATCTGGTTTGATGGCGTTGCGCCATGCCGGACTTACCCTTATAGAACAGGCCGAGGACACCGCGTCAGCAAGATCCGCGCCGTGACGTTGATTCACGATCAGACGAAAACCCGGTGTCGAACGGGAGCGCTTATGCGCTGACGGCAGACGCTCCCTATCCAATGTCGGGCCGGGGCCAAAATGGCAGCGGGAAGCGAGGTATCCTGGCTCGCATCGCAGGGCACCAACCCGTTGAGACAGACGCTGCACGCCGTTCTCTCGAAGTGCTCGCTGCCATCGAGGTTTCCGTCGCTTCCGCATCCGCTGCTCGGGCCGTGATGATTCCGTGACCGCGTGTGACTCCTTTCGAGAAATGCGCCTGGCTGCTTCCGGTACCTGAATGAATTCATGCCCCGTTCGACTCCGTGAACACGTACCGTCCGACATCGAGCGATTTTGCGAATTGCAGATGAGCTCGCAAGTGGCCCGTCATGTGTCGTGGCTCCCGCGCACGAGAGCGCAATGTGAACATGCGTTGGCAGACGCGATCGCACAGCAACGATCCGCGACTCGGTTTCGCCTGATAGCCACGACAGGTGACCGATACGCCTTCGAAATCCACAAGGAAGAAGTCAATCGCCACAGCGTGAGATTGCGAACCTCTTGGGGACTTCGTAACCGCCAATCACGTGGCATCCGTGCTTACGTTGAAATATCAAATATTTCCACAGTCGATTGATATTGATGCCGCGTGCAATGAATCTATTAAATCCTACCCGGCATTCAAGGGTGGATTTTTTATTTCCAAACTTTGCTAATTGAATACCCCCCGAAAAGAGCCGGTATAATTTTTCCAAGCCATGACAACACTCTTATCAAAGCAGCGATCTTCTCTGTACACATGGTCCACTTCACATTTGGTCTTTTGAGGGCGACATGGATGGAATAACCAAGGCACTTGTACTGGCCGTGAGGTACATCGATCAGCGGAGTAACTTGCACGCCGAGGACGACGACGTCAACGCGCTTGAGGAGATCGCAGCGGCACTTGCAGTTGCATCGACAACAGAGCAGGATGCCTTTGCCAGGATGGCAACGTCGCTTGGCTTCCCTGAGCTAGTGGAGCAACTCGGCCTGGATTCGCCGCGATGACCGCCTTGCAAGCCCGGCATTTCATCTGAGTCAACGTCAAGGGCTGCGTGGTGCAGCGCATCGGGCGGCAGCCGGCCAATAAGCGACAGTCGACCATTGTGTCAAGATTGATAACACTGCGAACCATTCCAACAAAGGCAAAACAATGATGACTTCCGGCGACGGCCTGACCAGTCCCGCGCGGCTCCTGCGACTCGCCTCATGGGTAATCGCGATCATCTTCGCCGTCTTTCTGAACATGCTCGGCAGCCTCGTGATCCGCGACATGGCGTTTGCCCCGACGGGCGGCCCACCCGCCATCGAGCAATTCGCCGATGCGCCGACGAAAGCGCGGCTGGACGCAGCGCGACGCAATCTGCAGGCGCAGCACAACGCGCTTGCCGACAAGGCCGACACCATGGAGGTCGCGCGCGGCCGCGCCGCGAAGGAGTATGCGGCCGAAAAAGAAAGCTTCCGCAACTGGCTGGCAACGCGCTCGGTGACCGGCGACAGTGCGAGGGACCCCGACATTCTGGCGAGAACTCGCAAACTGGATTCGCTCCAGGCCGTGGTGGTCAACTGGCAGCATCAGATCGATGCGATCAACGACCAGCAACGGGCGCTGGCATCGCAGCAGACTCAAGTGGACACGCAGATCGCCGAAGCGGACGCGGCAGCCGAACGGCGCTTCGACGAAGCGACACGGCACTACGAGCTGCAAGTATTCGGGCTGCGGCTTGCGCTGACGCTGCCGATACTTCTGGTTGCGATCTGGTTGTTCATACGCTATCGCAAGATGCGCTACTGGCCTTTCGTGTACGGTTTTGGCCTGTTTGCACTGAGCGCGTTCTTCATCGAACTGGTTCCGTACTTGCCGAATTTCGGCGGTTATGTCCGGGTCCTGGTGGGCATTGCGCTCACGGTGTTCGCCGGCCTTTACATGATGAAGGCCTTTCAGCGCTATGCCGAACGCAAGCGGCTCGAATTGCAGCAGGATCAGGGAGAACGCGCGCGCACGATCGGCTACGAAAAAGCCGTTCGTTCGCTCGAAAAGAAGCGCTGTCCGTCATGCGACAAACAATGGAATCTCGGCGGCGACGACTCCACATTCTGCGTGCATTGCGGATTACGACTCTTCAATGTCTGCGAATGCGGCGGCCGGAATTTCTTCTTCTTCCCGCATTGCCATCAATGCGGTGCGGCTCAGGGAAATGAGGTGCCGGCGTCGTCCGACTGACAGTCGGCGTGTTTTCAACACGCACCATTGTCGATAGCCTTTAGCGGATCGGGTCAGGTCAGGTCAGTCGGGGATTGTAGAAGCAGGCAGTGACCGGGTTCGGAGGCGGATTCAATCGGCCGTTCGGCACGAGCCACTCGATCGTTCACAATCCTCGGCCCGTCGCCCCCGGCGCGTTGAATCCGCAACCATCCGCGAACGCCGCCGATGCCGTCACGCGAGCGTTTCAGCAACAGCTTCGCCCGGCTTCACTGCCATTCACCGGGATGACAGACCACCCAACCCGGATGATAGCTGTCCATGTCCGTGTGCCCCCAGCACCAGCCGTGCTGGCGAATGGTTTTCATCATCAGCTCGCGTTGTGCGCACGCACTGCCCGGAGCATATTGCCCGTCAGGCAAGAGTTTCGGTGCCGCGCCGTTCCTGCATTGGCCATCGACCACTTCTTCCTGACGCATCAACGCCTGGACAGCGGGTGGAACGGTGCGGGCCAGCGTGTCCTTGTATTCGATGCAGGCGGCCGCCTTGGGGTCGTTGGACTTGCCGGCACATCGGGACTGGAGCTTGTCGATGTTTCTCGACACTTCTGGCGGATACGTTTCGGCGTGCGCCGCGGCAATACATCCCGCCAGCAACAGGCAGGCGGCGGCAAGAGATCTGAACAAAATCATTTCGTGAAGGACACGATGCGTCGGATAGCCCAGGAACCGGCGAATTATGGCACGTGTGCGTTTTCAACGACTCGCCGGGCAACGGTGTCCGGACATCCCCCTCGACGCAACGGGACACTCACGAACACGGCCGGCGCCCCGCGGATTGCTCCAGTCGCGCGAGGTAAGCATCGCCCCATTGCTTCATCGCGTCGAGCACCGGGGCGAGCGTTCTGCCGAATTCGGTCAACGTGTATTCGACGCGGGGCGGAACCTCGGCGAAAACCGTACGGGTCACGATGCCATCCGATTCGAGCTCGCGAAGCTGCAACGTCAACGAGCGCTGGGTCACCGCTCCGATCAAGCCGCGCAACTCGCCGAACCTTTTGGTACCGCCCAGCAGATAGTGCACGATCAGCGGCTTCCATTTCCCTCCCGCGACATCGACCGTCGCGGCGACCGAGCACGGATACGTGCTAACCGAAGATGTCATGCCGGCTCCCAATAGGATAATTTCTTTCCCTATATATCAAAGACGTGCCTTCTTGTGCAAAAGCGGCCGACCGCCGATAGTCGCGGCATCGTTACATCGGCCGCCGATAACCGGCGACCGGACTCATTCAAGGGACCAGATCGATGAAGGCCGCTTATTACGAACGTCAGGGCAACGCTTCGGAAGTGTTGAGGCTCGGAGATTTTCCGGTTCCGCAACCGGGTCCGGGCGAAGTCCGGGTGCGCATCCACGCATCGGGCCTGAATCCCAGCGATATCAAGGCGCGTACCGGCTTCTCCGGCCCTTCCGCATTCCCGATGGTCATTCCGCATCAAGACGGCGCGGGGGTGATCGACGCGGTCGGTGCCAGCGTTGCGCCGACACGGACAGGCGAACGGGTGTGGCTGTTCGAAGCGCAATATCGCCGCCCCTTCGGCACGGCCGCGGAATATGCGGTCGTGCCGGAAGCACAGGCCGTTCCCTTGCCCGACAACGTTTCGTTCGAGGTCGGCGCCTGCCTGGGCATTCCGGCACTCACGGCCCATCGCTGCCTCTTCTCCGACGGCGACATCAAGGGTCGCGCGATACTCGTCCAGGGCGGCGCGGGAGCAGTCGGAACCGCGGCAATCCTGCTCGCAAAATGGGCTGGCGCGTGGGTCGCGACGACCGTTTCAACGCCCGGGCAGGCGGACGCCGCACGGCGTGCGGGTGCCGACCTCGTCATCAATCGACGGCTGCAGGATGTGGTCGCGATCGTGAAGTCGGCAACACGGCAGCGGGGAGTCGATCGTATCGTGGAAGTCAGTCTGCAAGACAACCTCGACATCGATATGCGTTGCCTCGCCAACGGCGGCATCATCAGTTCGTACGCCGTAGGATCCGCTGCCGATCAGGTGCCGCTTCCCCTGCTCGACGCCATGATCGCCGGCTGCTCATTCCGGTTCGTCTACATTTACACCGTCCCGGCGGCCGCCAAGTCCGCAGCCGTTTCAGCGATCAGCCAATGCCTCGCGGACGGCGCCTATGCGCCGACCATAGGCATGCAAGTCGCGCTCGACGCCATCGTCGAAGCCCACGAGGCGCAAGAATCTGGCCAGGTTATCGGCAAGATCATCGTCAGGCCGTCGCTCGTCCGGTCGCATGGGCCGGGGGACATTCAACCGAATGATTGATCACCGCGAGGACGTGTCGGCAAACCAGCGTCCCCGCATTCGCAAGCCGGGCACCTCCGGCGAAGGACGGCCGCGATTCATGAGCCCCCTGCCGCGAAATCGAACCGAAGACGCTCATGTTCGAATGTGTCGTGATCAGGGTCATGAAGCCCCCTCGAGAATGACGAAGGTACCGGTTGCCGCCCCGGCGCGGAGTGCCTTGGCCGTCTGGTATTCGGGGCTCTCATAGAAACGCCTGGCCTCGGCGAACGAATCGAACTCGAGTACCACGTGCCGCTCATGGGCCTCGCCTTCGAGGTTTTCATACTGCCCCCAGGCCGCAATGACCTTGGGGCCGAAAGTCTTGATTGCATCACCCGCGGCTTCTGCATAAGCAGCATAGGCGACGGGGTCCGAAACGCTGACATGTGCGACTAGATAACCTTTTGGCATGTCGATCTCTCTTGGGTAGCGGGAACACGCAATTCAATGCGGGGGGCGATCTTCAACGACTTGCTTCGACCGGATTGAGGTGCATTAGCCGGTTCTATTCCGACGCGACGCGCCGGAAAGGTTGAGGGCGCCTGCCAGCCTCCTGACGCTCGATCATCCAGCCGGGATAGCAGGCCGGCAAAGCACTCACGGCATCGAGACGCGCAAGCTCGGCCTCGGTCAGGACGACATCGACCGCGCCGAGATTGTCTTCAAGCTGTTCGATCCGTTTGGCGCCGACAATCACGCTCGTGACGTGCGGCCTCGCAAGCAGCCACGCGAGCGCGATCCGCGCGACCGAGACATCGTGCACATCGGCGATGGCGCGCATCTCTGCCACGCACGGCCAGGCTCGCTCAGGATCGACCGGCGGAAAATCGAAATGGGTGCGCCGCGAACCGCTGTCGGTCGACGCACCGGGACCGAACTTCCCCGACAGCAACCCGCCGGCGAGGGGCGACCAGACGAGCAGCCCCATCTGCTCCTCGACGACGAGCGGCACCAATTCGCGCTCGACGTCACGTCCGGCGATCGAATAGTAGGCCTGGAGCGTCTCGAAGCGCGTCGCGCGAAGCGCCTCACTCAGCCCGAGCGCCTTGCCGATCTTGCCCGCGCGCCAATTCGACACGCCGACATATCGCACCAGCCCCTGTCGCGTGAGATCGTCGAGGGCGCGCAGCGTCTCTTCGATCGGCGTGACAGGATCGTTGGCGTGAATCTGGTACAGGTCGATATGGTCGACCTGAAGCCGTTCCAGGCTTCTCTGCACGGAATCCATGATGTGGCCGCGCGACGCACCCTGTTCGTTGGGCTTCCGGCCCATCACGCCGGCCGTCTTGGTCGCGAGCACGATCTCGCTGCGCGGCACGCCGATGTCCCGGAGGGCCTGCCCGACGATGCGTTCAGACTGGCCAAAGGAGTAAATGTCGGCGGTATCGATGAAATTGATTCCGTCGGCAAGCGCGCGGGCGATCAGCTGGTTCGCCTCGTCCTGTTCGACGGCGCCGATCGCCTTCCACATGCCGGCGTCGGCGTTGCCGCCCAGCGTCATCGTGCCGAGGCACAACTCGGAAACGTACAGGCCGGTGCGGCCCAGTTGCTTGTATTTCATCACCCTTCCCTTCAAACGTGGCTGAATGGCATGCGGCGGCGTCCGTTCCGTTGCGTCACGTCCCGTCGCGCATGCCGGGATTTCAGTTGCCTCGAGGTGTTCCGGACCGGAACTGTCCGGCGATCGTCGCGACGCGCATGCCATGGCGGCGTGCCGTCTCGAGGTCGCCTGGCGACATTTCCTCGGGTGACGCATCGGCAGGCGTTTGCGCCATCGGCCCGATATAGGCGCCCATGCGATTCAGGTCGTCACGCATCGAGGCTTTCACGTTCGCCGGCTTGATGTCCATGCTGACCCAGATGCCGCCGTGCTGCCCGGCCAGCAGGAAGAAGTATTCGAGCGTGTTGAGCTTGTCGCCGTTGATGCTGGCGCTGTTGGTGAAGCCGCCAAAGATCTTGTTCCGCCATCCGCCTTCGAACCAGACCTTCGAGGATGCGTCGGCAAACTTCTTGAACTGCCAGCTCGGGCCGCCCATGTAGGTCGGCGAGCCGAACAGGATCGCGTCCGCGCCGGCGAGCGTTTCCCAGGCATCCGCTGGAATGTTTCCCTCGCTGTCGATCGCGACGAGCACGGCGCGGGCGCCTTCGGCGACAGCGCTTGCCATGCGCTCGGCATGCCCGTAGCCGGAGTGGAATACGACGACTGTGTTGACCGGAGCGGCGTGTGGTGTCATGGGTGCTTCCTTTCGTTCGGGTTGTCCGCGGTGGACAACATGGAAAGCCACTCTACCGAGCCGCAACTGAGTTATAAACGATGACAAATTGAACGTTCTGTTACTCGCTGGGTGAACAATGCAAAACCTCGACGCGCTTTTGATCTTTGCCCGTGTCGCCGAAATGACGAGCTTCACGCGCGCGGCCGAAAGCCTCGGTATTCAGAAGGGACGTGTGTCGATGGTGATCCGTGAGCTGGAGCGGGATGTGGGCGTTGCACTCCTGCACCGGACCACGAGGCGCGTTCAGCTGACTGAAGACGGGCGCGCCTTTTATTCACGCGCGCGCGACTTGCTGGCCGAAGTACAGGAGTTGCAATCGATGTTCTCCGGCAACGGCGCACCGTTGCGGGGAAGGCTGCGCGTCGACATGCCCACCGAGCTCGCACGCAGCGTCGTGATTCCCGCACTCCCGCCACTGATGGCGGCGCATCCGGAACTGGAACTGGAACTTTCGAGCACCGATCGGCGTGTCGATCTCGTCCAGGAAGGATTCGATTGCGTGATCCGGCTCGGGCCGATCGTCGACGAGACGCTGATTGCCCGACCGCTGGGAAAGCTGCGGATGACCAATGCGGCGAGCCCGAGCTATCTGGCGCGGTACGGCACACCGCACACGCTCGATGACCTGCGCACGCAGGGACACCGGATGATCCACTACACGCTGACACTCGGTGCCAGGCACGCCGGATGGGAATACCCGGACGGCGACGGCTATGCGTCGCTTCCGCTGCCGAGCGCGATGCAGGTCAACAGTGTGCAGACCTATCATGCAGCCGGGCTGGCAGGCCTTGGGTTGATCCAGGCGGGATATCCGACGCTTGCGCATTACATCGAAAGCGGCGCGCTGGTGGAGGTGCTACCCGACTTGCGGCCCGAGCCGCTCGCCGCGTCGCTTGTCGTGGCTCATCGGCGCAATCTGTCGCCCCGCGTCCGGGCCTTCATGGACTGGATCGAGGGGGTGTTGGAGCCTTATCTTGATTGAGCGGCGGGTGTGGTGGTTTATGTCCAGCGCGGGTCGTTCGGTCATTCGGTCATTCGGCGACACCTTCGTCGATCAGGCCTTGAATCGCGCTGGCGCTCGTACGTTCGTCGAAGGTTGCTTACTGGAACGCAAGTCGAATGGTCGCGGCGGATCGCAATGGCTTGCCGCTCGCATCATGGTATTGAGGCCGGGGTCAAGCGCGTTCGGTCCAGGACGCCCAACGCGGGGCAGTCGCCGAAAATTGCCCGTTTCGGCTACGTGGACGATTGGTCGTCGTGCGGCTCGTAGAGGTTTATGAACACCGAGTTCGGTATCGACCATGCAGTACCCGTGGAATCCGTCACGATCCAATCGCCCTCCCTGACTTTTCGCCAACCGTCCGGTGTCAGCATTCGCCAACCACCGTCTGTTCGTTCGATGTGAGGATGCTGGCACGGGTCAACAACCTGCTCCGCGTCAACGACGGAATTTTTCTTTCGAAACTTCATCTCTTGCTCCAACGATTGATTCAATCTCTCGCCTTCAAGAACACGAACACGGCTTTGCGACTGTGACACTCCGGACCAAAATCAAGGGAAGCAGTCAAAACACGACCAGCCGCAGCATCCCGATCACAGCGGTTGCCACCATTTACGGAATCATTTTTTTGTTCGCATTGCTAACACATACGTTGTGTGACTTCGTCATCGAATCGCTTTCTCGTTCAATAGCTTCCAGATGCGTAGCCGGCCGCCGCCGGATTCAGCGGCTGACGCTGCAATAGATCAGCGAGCGAAGACGCTGGCTGTCGACCTGATACAGCGGATGGCGCTCCGGGTCCAACACCATGTCGGCGTCGGCCAGCAACGCACGCCACATTGCAAGCACTGCCACGGCACCGCTGAGTGCCAGAGTACGCGTCTCGGGACTCCCGTCGGTGCCGACATCGGTCAGATGTCGACGGATCTCGCGTTCGGCGCAGGCAGTCAACATTTGATACGTCAGGGTCCGCATGGAATGTCGAGTCGATCAATAAGAAAGCGCCGTCAAACACGTTACGGCCCGGTACGCGACGCGAGCCGAGCCGCGCCGATTGCAATGTCGAGTTGTCCTGATTCAGGTGGCAGCCACGACACCCCTGCCATCCACCGAGCAACACCTGATCGCGATACTTCACGGACAACGCCGTGTCTGTCGCCCGTCGCGGTATCGCGGTTGCCAGCAGCGTTTCGAGTGAAGCGCGGCGGCGGCTGATCGCGACGCGCCGATCGTCTCATGTGAAAACAGGCGCCCACGTAGTTATCGGTGGATATGATGAACTCCCGGGTAATGCACATTAAATAATGAAGTACCGCCGAGACCGCATTTCGACGTTGGAACAGAGATTGTGAGATGCAGGACATTGATCGCCGCAAACGCATGACCATTAGTGAGCATCAGCGGATGTGTCGGCACATCAAAAAAAGACCAGATACCGGGCCAATACGATATTGACTAATTGACTCCGAACCACGCACCGATTCCAATCCCTTCGCGGACCTCGAAACGTCAGCCATTGCAAGACTTCACCTGGTGCAATATCACGTGCACCCGATGAAGCCGTCCCGGCTCGCGCGTACGCCCCCGTGCGTTTCAATCATCACACATCCACAAGCTGACAACGCCCACTCCCTTCGCCAATGCCTGAAAATTTCGCTGATCATCGAACATACAGCGTCTCGTTCTCCATATTTTTCTGCATGGTACAACAAACCGAAGCCGACTGAACTCATTTTTCATGTTCCAGTTATCTAGTTATAAATATAAGTCTATTTAATATATTAACGCTAATTCACATATGACTCCCTTTCCCGCCCACTCTTCGTGCCGATCCGCCCTGGAAACCCTTGACGCAAATGAGCGTCAGTGTTTCGGAGGCAATTTTCCCAACAGGAACGGAAGGTTGGCGATGAAGCACAAGCAGTACTCGGTGGGGCAGATCGTGGCCGCGCTCAGCGGACTGAGTTGGGCATGCCAGTGGCGGATCTGGTTCGGCAACGGGAAATATCAGAGCAGACGTGTTCAAGCGTGAAGGTTGGCGCGTGAGTCGGAACCGGGCCTATCGACGCTATGCGGAAGAACAACTGCAACCGCGCTCGAAGCTGCCGACGCGCCGCAAGGTGATCGTGTCGCACCGTGAGCCCTGACGGCCGTGGACATCGTCAGCCGTGCGGCGCTGGCCATGTAGGTCTACCGCTACCAGGCGCAGATCGACTTCGACCGGAAATATTGCGCGAGCCGCCCGCGCCGGCGCCGAATCGCGCCAGTGTCTGCCGGAACGAATCGACCACTTTTTTCGTTCTGCACCATACCTCGATAGTGTCACCCTGATGCCGTCTCGAGTGACCGCGCGAACTACGAGCATACCGGCACATAAAAGGCCTGAACCCAACCCGAATCCCCTCCCTCTACTCCGCATGCTCACGATCGAACGCACGATTACTCGCCTCGATCGCCGCGAGCGCATTCTCCGCCCACGCCTTGAGATCAATGACGAGCGGAAGCAGCGTACCGGCCAGAGAACTCAGCGCGTACTCCACACGCAGCGGCAGTTCGTCATAGACATTGCGCACCACCAGTCCGTCGCGCTCCATCGCGCGCAGCGTCTGGGTCAGCATCTTCTGCGACACACCTTCCAGGCGGCGCTTGATGTCGCCAAAACGCATCGGCCCGTCCTTCATCGCGACCATGGCCAGCACGGTCCACTTCTGCCCGATACGCGCGAGCACCGCGCGTGACGGACAGACTTTCAGGAACGCATCGGGCGGCAACTCGATCTTCTTCGTCATGGTTACTCTCAGGTACCTAATTGATTGCAGAAACCGGAATTGAAAGAATGATGCCACCCAATCAATCGTGAGGTACATGCCATGAAGATCGCATTCCTGGGCGGTGGAAACTTTGGCGGGAATCTGGCCGAATTGCTGGTCACGACGGGACATGATTTGGTGGTCGGCTTGCGCAATCCCGCGAGGGCGCGTCCGGGCGCCCGGTACCGAGTCGTGTCGCTGGAAGAGGCTGCGGCGCATGGTGATGTTGTCGTCATCGCCGTCCTCTATCAGGCGTGCGCCGAGGTACTTCCCTCCCTTGCACATCAGCTGGCCGGCAAGGTCGTTGTTGACGCAACGAATGCGCTGAAGGACGACTGGTCGCCACTTCCGCTGGGGGCCGACGGATCGGCAGCCGAGGCGATCGGCCACTTGCTGCCGGGCGCGCGTCTGGTGAAGTGCTTCAACACGGTGTTCGCCGACATCATGACGCCGGATCGCATCGATCGGGGCGGCCATCCCGTTACGGCATTCATCGCGGGCAACGACGTCCAGGCCAACACGACGGTCGCCGGGATCGCGGAAAGTGCGGGGTTCGCGCCCGTCGTGACCGGCCCCTTGAACAACGCCCGTTATCTCGAGGCCATGGCACACCTCAATATTCAGATCGCCGTAGGTCGGGGCGGCGGAACGAATGCCGGCTTCGTGTACCACCGCGCGCTCGCTTAGAAACCTGGGCGTTCAACCTCGACGCGGTCGCCAATGGAATCCCGGCCGCGCAGAAATGGCGCGGCGCCAGCGGGCTGGCGATCGCTTCGGCTCTCAAGTGCCACGCACTCGCGACGCGTCGCCTGCTTCCCGTTGGTTCAGTTGACACATAGACACCAGCAACGCGTCGCTTCCTGTCGGCATTCGCTTCGCCACGACTCCCCGATCGCTACCTGCGTTCGACTTCAGCGCCCCGTACCATGCTCGATCAAATGCTCGACGAAACGAGTCAGCTTCGGCAATGGCCGCCGATCGTGCCGATACACGACATGAACCGGGTGCGGCGCCGGCAAGTACGCTTGCAGCACCGGCACCAGCGCGCCACTCGCCAGATCGTGCGCCACCAGAACTTCAGGCTGCAGCAACAATCCCGCGCCCGCGATGGCCGCCATGCGCAGCCCGTTCCCGTCGTCGCACGTGAAGACCGGATCCTGCGAAACCTGTGGCCCGTCCCACCCGCCGAGCTTCCACCCGTTACGGCCGTTCCACACGGAGTGAGACAGGCAGTGATGCACACCCAGATCCTGCGGCGTCTCCGGACATCCATGCCGCGCGAGGTAACCGGGCGATGCGCAAATCACCATGCGATACATGGTCAACGGCTTTGCGATCAGATCGACGTCACCGAGTTCGCCAATTCGAACGGCGAGATCGAAACCCTCGTCCACCAGGTCGACGACGCGATTGCTCAACGCCAATTCGATGCGCACGAGCGGATGCATCTGCTGGAACGTCGCGGCCAGCGGCGCGACGACGCATGCGCCGAAGGTAATCGGCGCGCTGATCCGCAACGTGCCGGACGGCGACGCACGCAATCGCTCGACCGACGTCTCGGCGATCCGCACCTGTTCAAGCGCGCGCTTGGCGTCTTCGTAGAACACGCGCCCCGCATCCGTCAGGCTCTGCCGTCGCGTGGTGCGCTCCAGCATGCGCGCGCCGAGGCGCTCTTCAAGTTCGCGCACGTACTTGCCCACCATGACCGCCGACATGCCAAGCCGCTGCGCCGCCTCGGTGAAGTTGCCCCCTTCCACGACAGCAACGAAGGTTTCCATTGAACGCAGCTTGTCCATATTGCGAACCAGCGATTAGTAGTGTCGGAAATTAGAGCACATTTATCTCAATATTGGTTCGAAGAACAATGGCTGCTCCAACCTGAAACCGAAAAGGAGTGGTTCCATGAAGATCGTTGTAATCGGCGCCGGCGGAGACGTCGGTCGTGCCGTGGCAGATGAGCTTGCGCGTGACGGGAGACACGAAGTCGTTCGCGTGGGTCGCACTTCCGGCGACCATCAGGTCGACATCACCCGTGACGAGAGCGTGAGTGCGCTGTTCGAGAAGATCGGGCAAGTCGACGCAATCGTCGCCGCCGCGGGCAATGTCATCCTTGCCCCGATCGAGAAGATGACGGCGGCCGATTTCCACCGGGGATTGCAGGACAAGCTGCTGAGCCAGGTGCGTGTCGCACTGGTGGGCCAGCACTATCTGGTCGACGGCGGGTCGATCACGCTGACCTCGGGCATCGCGGTCGACGATCCGATTGCGCAAGGCGCCCATGCCGCCGCATCGAATGCCGGGATTGAAGGATTCGTGCGCGGGGCCGCGTGCGATTTTCCGCGCGGCATCCGGATCAACGTCGTGAGCCCGACGGTGCTGACGGAATCCATGGATCGGTTCGGTCCGTTCTTTCCCGGCTGCGAGAGCGTGCCGGCGTCACGTGTGGCCATGGCCTATCGACGCAGCGTGGAAGGCGTGCATAGCGGTCGCGTCTATCGGGTCGGTCATTGACGTTGAGGGCTCGCCCCGCGAGCCCGAATTCCTCGCGCCCCTGCCTGCCCCAGATTCCGCCACGCCATCACCGCACCGGCCACCAGCAACAGAACCGAAACGATCAACGCCCGCGCCATCCCGTGAACGAACGTCGCGCCGTCTGCCGCCCGAACGGATCTCTGGCTGGTCGTGCATGCCGACCTCAGACATGCGCCGACGATTCGCGCGGCAATCGAATTCATCGTGGACGTGACGGGAAGGACGTTCGCGCCGGACGCCCGACCGTAGCGACTGCGACTACGGTCGCCCGATCGCGCTGGCCGAGCCGGCCGTCAGCACGCCGCTCATCGTCAACAGCCCGTCGACAGCATCCGCGCGCCGATCAGGCCACCGCCCTCAACCACGCAAGCACATCCGCCTGCGCACGGCCTGCCACCACCGGCTCCGGCGTCAACAGGCAGTAGTGCGAACCATCCTCGACGAACCCCATCGGCGCGACCAGCACACCGCTTTCGATATCGTCGCGAACGAGATGCCACGGGCCGATGGCGACACCCAGCCCCGCAACCGCCGCCTGCAGGCTGAAGTAGAAATGGTCGAACACCTGCCCGCGCCCGCGCACGGCCGGCTGATGCGCGGCAACCGCCCATTCCTTCCACGCGTCCGGCCGTGTCCGCGTGTGCAACTGCGGAACGTCCGTCTTCAACGAGCGACCACCGCGACGAGCGGAAAACCATGCATCGACCTTGTCCGGCCGGCACACCGGCCCCACCCGCTCCGCGAACAGACGCTCCGCGTGGTAACCCGCCGGCCACGCAAAGTCGTTGCGTCGAATCGCCATGTCGATGCCGCTGTCGAATGAAAACGGGCCACCCGCGGCCGCCAGGTGAACGTCGACGCCCGCATGTCGCGCCTGAAAATCCGGCCAGCGCGGAATCAGCCAGCGCATCAGCAGCGTCGGCTCGCACGACAGGACCCAGCGCCGCGCCCGGGCGGCCTCGGTGCGCAATTCCTGCGCGGCGTGACGCATCAGCCCCAGACCGTCGTGAACCGCCTGCGCCAGCTTGCGGCCCGCGTCGGTCAGGAACACGCGCCGGCTGCGCCGCTGGAACAGCGCCACGCCCAGGTCGTCCTCGAGCAGCCGCACCGCGCGGCTGACCGCGCCGTGGGTCAGGCACAGCTCGTCGGCGGCACGGCTGAAATTTTCGTGACGTGCCGCCGCCTCGAAGCAACGCAGCGCCATCAGCGAAGGCAGGTTCGCGCGCATCGGTTGTGAATCCAACTCACCATTCTGGTCAGAAATCATCGCTATTCCGGATGAAACATGACCCATAAGATTGCGCCATCAAACCATCAATCGCAAGGACAGGACGATGACCGAACTGATAGTCGTAGTCACCATCACGCTGCTGGCCGTGATCAGCCCGGGCCCGGACTTCGCGATGGTCACGCGCAACAGCCTGATGCTGTCGCGCCGCTCGGGCGTGCTCACCGCGCTGGGTATCGGGCTGGGCGTGACGGTTCACGTGAGCTACACGCTGCTGGGCGTCGGCCTGCTGATCCGGCAATCGTTGTGGCTCTTCAATGCCGTCAAGCTGATCGGCGCGATCTACCTGGTCTACCTCGGCGTGAAGATGCTCATGGCGAAGGCCGGCAGCGGGCAGACCGACGCGCCGGCCGCACCGCTGTCGGACCTGGCCGCGCTGCGCACCGGCTTCCTGACCAATGCGCTGAACCCCAAGACCACGGTGTTCATCGTCAGCCTGTTCATGCAGGCCGTGCGGCCCGACACACCGCTGATCGTGCAGATCGGCTACGGTGCATTCATCGCGCTGGCGCACGCCGGCTGGTTCAGTCTGGTGGCCGTGTGCTTCTCCGCGACGGCCGTCCGCGATCGCCTGCTGTCGCTGCGGCACTGGATTGACCGCACCTTCGGATGCCTGCTCGTCGGCTTCGGCGTCGCGCTCGCCATCGCGCGCGGCGGGCGCTGATCCGGGCGTCCACGCCGCACGCCGACACAAGCGCCGGGTGCACACCGCCCACGCACCGACGCACCGGATACGCTGCGCGGCAGCGTCAGAACCCGCGCGCGATCGATCGGGCTTCGTCGATCGCGCGGCTGCGATCGACCTTTCCGTCGGAACCGAACAACGTACGCTCGACGACGATGCCCGTGACGTCCGTCACGCCCACGAACCTGAGCCAGGTTTCCATGTACGGGCGCTGAAGATCGAACTCGGCGGCCGGCGTAAACGAACCCGGCGACTGATAACCGAGCCCGCGCGCATAGACCACGGCCGCCTTTTTCCCGGCCAGCTTGCCCGTGAAACCCGCGTCGTCGAACGTGAACAGCACGTCCTTCTGCGAGATCGCGTCGATCAGGTGCTTGAGCTTGTACGGAATACTGAAGTTCCACAGCGGCACGCCGAACAGGAACTTGTCCGCTGCGTGGAACGGCGCTGCGAGCTGCTCGATCCGCTGCCATGCCGCCGCCTGCGACGGTGTCAACGCGGTGCCGCTCAGCCCCGCATATTTCGCGGCCAGCGCGTCTTCGTCGAATTCGGGCATCGCCAGATCCCACACGTCGAGCTTCCGTATTTCATGATCGGGGTGCGCGTGCCGGTACGCGTCGAGAAACGCATTGCACACGTCGATGGATGCGGAATATGCCTTGTTGGGTGAGCCTTCGATATAGAGCACGCACGTCATGGAGCCGGTCCTTGCCAGGAGTGACGGCGACGCGCCGGATGCGCGGTCGCCCACTACGGTTCGCAGCGTATCGAGCCCGCTTATAATTTGGAAACGATATTAATTGATTGAATTAACCCGGATTTGTGATCAATGGAGAATCCTCTCGACACGGCGCTGCTTCAGACGTTCGTCGCCGTCGCCGACGTGCGGAGTTTCACCGGCGCCGGTCGCAGGCTGAATCTCAGCCAGTCCGCGGTCAGCGCCCAGATCGTTCGTCTCGAAGAACAGGTCGGCCAGGCGCTGCTCGTGCGCAATACGCGCAGCGTCACGCTCACCGCGCATGGCCAGACGCTGCTCGGTTACGCGCGCGCGATGCTCAATCTGAGCGGGGAAGCGAGGGCGCGGCTGGGAGCCGGCGACGCAGCCGATACCCGGCTGCGCATCGGCGCATCGGAGGATTTCGCGGAAGGCTGGCTGCCGGACGTGATGCGCCGCCACTCGGCCACGCGGCGCGGCTTGCGGCTGGACCTGACGGTCGACATCGGCGACAGCCTGTTTCGGCGGCATGCCAGCGGCGAATTCGATCTCGTGATCGGCAGCCGGTGCACGCACACGGATCAGGGCGCGACGTTGTGGCAAGAGCCGCTCGTCTGGGCATTTGCGCGCCACGAGCGGTTGCCGGAAGGCGAGGTGCCGCTCGCGTGCTTCCCCGATCCTTGCCCGTACCGGGGCGCCGCCCTCAAGGCGCTCGCGCTGGCCGACCTGCGCTACCGGATCGCGTGCGAAAGCCCGAGCGTCAGCGGTATCCGGACATGCGTGCGCGCCGGCATCGCCATCGCGCCGGTGCCGCGCAGCGCGATCGACGGCACGCTCCGGGAGCTCGGCGTGGCCGACGGCTTGCCGGAACTGCCGGAAGTCGAATTCGTGCTGATGCATGACGCGCGGATGCCGGCCGCGGTCGAATTCGCGGCGACGATCTTCAACGAAGCCGCCGTTCGCACGGGAGCGGGCAAGCGCACTACACCCTAGCAGGCATCGTGCGGCGCCGTTCAGCGCTTGGCGCTCAATCCCGCGCGCACGCCCACCGGTTCCCGGCTGCGCCCCAGTAACGCCGCCAGCGAGAGATCCGCGAGCTTGCCGAACGGCGCGCGCAGCAGGCTCGGCAGGTTCCAGCGCCCCTGCACGAACACGCCCTTCGCGTGGCTCATCGCGCGGAATCCCTCGATGCCGTGATACGCGCCCATCCCGCTCGGACCGACGCCGCCGAACGGCAGGTCTTCCTGCGCGACATGCAGGAGCGTGTTGTTGATGCCGACATTGCCCGACGTGGTGCGCTTGAGCAGCGACTCGCAGTCGCCGTCCTGGGCACCGAAGTAATACAGCACGAGCGGACGCGGACGCGCATTCACGTAGTCGACGACTTCGTCGATCGTGCGATACGTGCGCACCGCCAGGATCGGCCCGAAGATTTCTTCCTGCATGACGGCCGTATCGTCGCCGGCGCCGACGATCAGCGTGGGCGCGAGCGTCCGCTTGCGGGTCGCCGCCTGCTGCGGGCTCACGCCCGCCTCGATCACGCGCGCACCCTTGCCGCGCGCCTCGTCGACGAGCCCCTTCAGCCGGTCGTAATGCCGGTCGCTGACGATCGACGTGTAATCCGGGCTCGTCGGCCCGTCCGGATAGAAGCGCGCGACGGCCGCATCGTATTGCGTGACGAACGCGTCCAGGTCGTCTTCATGCACCAGCGCATAGTCGGGCGCCACGCAGGTCTGTCCGCCATTCGACAGCTTGCCGAACACGATGCTCGACATCGTCCGGCCATCGACATGCCCCCGCGCGACGATCGCCGGGCTCTTGCCGCCGAGTTCGAGCGTCACCGGCACCAGGTTCTCGCTGGCCGCCTTCATGACCTTGCGGCCCACCTGCGTGCTGCCGGTAAACAGCAGATGGTCGAACGGCAGGCCGCTGAAGGCCGCACCGACTTCCGGGCCGCCGAGCACAACCGCGACTTCTTCGCTCGGGAAGGTCTCCGCGAGCATCCGGCGCATCACCTCGCTGGTGCGCGGCGTCAGTTCCGACGGCTTGAGCATCGCGCGATTGCCCGCGGCCAGCGCGGTCGCCAGCGGAATGAAGGTGAGCGAGAACGGGTAATTCCACGGCGCCATCACGCCGATCACGCCGAGCGGCTGGTACTCCACGTGAGCCTGCCCGGCCCGATAGAGAATTCCGACGTGCCGGCGCTGCGGCTTCGTGAAGCGGCGCAGGTTGCGCGTCAGGTAGTCGATCGCCTGGATCACGCCGACCAGTTCCATGATCGCAGTCTCGTGCCGCGAGCGATTCCCGAAATCGGCGCTGATCGCCTCCTCCACTTCGCGGCGATACGCGAGCACCACGGCGCGCAACCGCGCGAGCCTGGCCTTGCGCTGCTGCAAGGTCGGCGGCCCCTCGCTGACGAACGCGTTGCGCTGACGGGCCAGCAGCACCGCCGGGTCGAAGCTCGAGATGGATTCTGCGGAAACGGCCATGGTGCACCTCACGAGGTTGCGTGGATGTAGACACTGTCAACTTGCATGCGGCGGATCATAGGCCCACAATGTTTTCCCTGTCAACATAGGAGCAATACGATGTCGTCGGATGAGGATGCGGACGCCGGGCAAAAGACTTATCACCACGGGGATCTGCGTCGCGCGATCATAGAAACGGCGCTCGACACGCTGCAGGAGCAGCAGGGCTGGCAGTTCACGCTGCGCGAAATCGCGCGGCGCGCGAACGTCAGCCACTCCGCGCCGTACCGGCATTTCCCGGACAAGGCCGCGTTGCTGCATGAGCTCGCACTGATCGGCTTCGATCGCCTGCGCGACGAGCTCGCCGCGTCCATCGATCCCGCGGCGAGCGCACCGGACGTGCTGCTGGCGCTCGCGTATGCCCATCTCGCATTCGGGCAGCGCAACCCGGATCTCTATCGACTGATGTTTGCCGCGGATGCCGGGGAGCCCTCGGACATCCATCTCGATCCACGCGTGCAGGCGCCTTTTCTGCTGGTCGTCGACATTCTGGAACACGGCCAGCGCGCCGGCACGATCCGCGCGCGCCCGGCGCTCGGCCAGGCGACCGCCTGCTGGGCGCATCTGCATGGCCTGACGATGCTGGCGATCGACAGGCGGCTGGTGCGCGAAAAGGTCGGCGATCACGCGATCGAAGATGCGCTGACAACCTTGCTGGACGGACTCGTACTGCCCGCCAGCCCTGCGCGGGAAGCGAAGACGAAAACAAAAGCAAAAGCAAAAGCGAAAGGGTCTTGACCTTCAACTTTGCTTAAAGGTTATGGTTTGCCTCGGCAGCGTATCGAAGCCATCGGTATGTGTACTGCCATCCGACAATCCGGCGGCGGCCTCGCCGCCCTCCGCCGCATTCCCCGGCGGGACCCGCGACAGCAATCGTTTCGCATGGGTCGCACAATCGACCGACGCCGGTTTCGCCGCGATTTCGGCGATCAGCGACAAGACCTGCGCCTTGCTGCGCGCCAGCCGCGCCTCCAGTGCCTCGATGTCCCGCACCTTGCGGTGCAGCGCGTCCAGCAACGCATCGCATGGCCACTGCGCGAGGCCGGCCGGAATCAGCGTGCGAATCTCGTCGAGGCTGAAATCCGCCTTCTGCGCGGCCGTAATCAGGTCGAGCACCGTCACCGCTTCCTGCGGATAGGAGCGATAGCCGTTCGCTTCGCGCGCGACGAGCGTCAACAGACCGATGCGCTCGTAGAAGCGGATGCGCGAAGGAGTGAGGCCGGTGCGTTCCGCCAGTTCCCCGATCTTCATGTTCCGATACTCCTTCGCCGGATCGCATCCGGCCATCCGGCCATCCGTCCCGTCGGGGCTGCAGGTTGTCTCCTGAAATTGATTCGCTATCCGATCTTTATCGGCTTCCTGTCGCAGCGCCGACGGCGCGCACGATCAAATCACGTCGAAACGCAGCCCCGCGTGGCGAACCAGGCGTTCGATGTAGCGCTCGTCGAACATCGTCGCGGGCGTCCAGAAGCCGCCGCCGCGGCCGGTCTTGACGCCGTCTCCGTTGTAATCCAGTGCGAGACCGATCGCGGCCTGGCCGAGCATCTTGCCGGTAGAGCCATAACCCGGATCGCGGTCGCCGGTGACTTTCACGCGCAAGGTCCGCCCGTCGTCGGCGCGACCGAAGAAACGCAAATCGTAGCGGCCGGCCAGCTGGGCGGCCGCACTCGGCCCCTCGCCGGGCTTCGGCAGCAGAAAACGCTCCATCAGGCCGCGCACCGGTTTGATGAGGACACCGACCATGAACGCGCCGAGGCCGGCCACCATCGTCATCGCCGTCAGGCGGCCCTTGAGGCCCGTGCCGGTGATCACCGCTTCGTCGTAGGTGAAGCGGCTGCCGTATGCGTTGCCGGCCAGCGCATTGGAGCGGTGCACGACACGCTCGTTGATCGCCGCCATCACGAATGGCGCGATCCATGCGTCGAAGTCGCGATCGAACGCCGCGGACCGCACCGCATGCTGGCGTACCGTGAAGCCGTGCCCCTTCGGGCACAGCGAATAAGGATCGAGCAGCTCCCTGCGCAACGCGGGATCGGCGGCCGCTTCGCGGACGACGTTGATCACGCTCGCCACCGTGCCGCCCGACGCGCCGCCCTTCAGCGTCCTGACGCGCATCTTCACCTGCGCGGCCGGCACGCCCCACCGCTGCCGCGCCTGCTGCTGCAGGAAGAACACGCCCATGTCCGACGGCACCGAATCGAAGCCGCAGCAATGGACGATGCGCGCGCCGGATTGCCGCGCCGCCGGTTCGTACTTGTCGATCATCCGTTTGATCCACTGCGTTTCGCCGGTGAGGTCGCAGTAGTCGGTGCCGGTTTCCGCGCAGACCCTGACCAGCGGCTCCCCGTAAAGCGCATAGGGGCCGACGGTGGACACGACCACGCGCGTCTGCGCGCAGAGCGCTCGAAGCTGCGCTTCGTCGGCCGCATCGGCAACGATGATCGGCACCGACTGCCCCGCCGCACCCAGCGTATCCCTGACCTGCCTGAGTTTCGCTTCGGAGCGGCCGGCGATGGCCCAGCGCAGCGTCTCGCCGGAGCCCGACAGGTACTCGGACAGGTAGCGGGCCAGGATCTGCCCGACGAAACTGGTGGCGCCAAATACGACGAGATCGTGGGTCGGCTGGGTCATCGGCGGCTCCTCATGGGTGATTGCTTCGACGCGGGGGTGCCGCGAACGGACGTGGCGTCAGCGTTGCTCTCCGGGTGCATCGAAGGCCTTCAACCGGGTCGGCAGGTTCAGGACCAGTTGCGCGTCCTTCACCACGTCGAGACGCAGGATGGTGGACGCGCCCAGCCCGTCGAGCAGCTGGCTCAACGGGCCGCCGTGCCGCACGAGCTCGACGTTGCGCGGCAACAGGCGCTGGGCGAACGATAGCGCATTCGTCTGCACCGATGTCTGGTGCCATTCGCCGTCGATGCGATTGATCATCGTCGTCGAGCCCATGTGCGACTGCGATGCGACGTGGGTCAGTTCCGGCAGCGGCGCGCTCAGGCTCAGGTCCGGCCGGCCGCCCGGGCCGGCGATGCGGGCGCGGGCGGTGGCGCCGAGGTCCACGTCGATGTCGGCGAGCCACTTCGGCAACTGATAACCGTGCACGCCGCGCACTCGCGCGATTTCCGTGGTGACCGGCAGCGCGAGCACGTGCGCGAAGAAGCTCCGGCGCCGCATCGAATCGATCAGCTCGCGCGCGTGCGACCCTGTCGCGCCGGGCCGGCGGATGACCACCGCGACGGACACTTCGTCATACGGATCGTTGTCGCACACCGAATACGAGAAGAAGGTCAGCGCGACCAGCCCGTACCCGGGCAACGCACGCAGCGGTTCGAGCGGCACCGGCAGCGTGGTCCGCAGGCGTTCGAGCGGCGCAAGGAACAGCAGCTGGATGCTGCTGGAACGGTAGTAGAAATTCGGCGCCCAGGTCGGGCCGACCCGCGAAGCAACCTGACGCTTCGGAATCCGACGGAAAAAATCGATGTTCCCCGCGGCGGGATCGCGCGCCACCTCGTCGAGGTCGGGATTCATCCGGAACCGGTCGTAGTACCCGCCTTCGGGCACGTCGACCGTATGCGGCCCGAATTCGACCTGTGTCAACCGCCTGTCCATGTTCGTCGCCTCTCGTCGATGATCGACCGTGGCAGGCAACACCCGAAGCCTGCTGACTCACCGCCGTCAGCAAGCACTCTAGGATTGAAGTCGACTTTAAGGTCAAGGACCGAAATAGAGGGGCACGTCGGATCGCGTCGGGACAATCGCCCCGTTCCACGGCTACAACCGCAACGGCGCCAGACCGTCGCAAGGCGTCATCCAGAACGGGTGGCGGCAGGGCATGATGGGCAGCACGAAGGCCCACTACGACGGCATCGTCGCGTTCTCGCAGACCGATTTCACCGAAGACCTGAAAAGCACCACGATTCCCGTTCTCGCGATGCATGGCGACGACGACCCGATCGTCCCGTATGCCGATTCCGGTCTCCTGTCGGCGAAGCTGGCGAGGCGCGGCACGCTGAAGACGCACCAGGGCTTCCCGCACGGCATGCCCACGTCCAACGCCGACCTGCTCGCGCTCATCCGCGGCTGAACACGGAAAGCGCAGACGCGGCCTTCAGCGGCAATCGTCGCCGAAGGCCGTCTCCCCGCGCCTGTCCGCTCCCGACGGCAGCGAGTCGTGCCCGCGAAGAAAATCGGGAACCGCTTCTCCGATCGAGGCGAGATACCCGGCCATCGCGCCGGCGACCTTGCGCACGGCGGGACGTGCGGTCATCCGCTCACGCCACGCGAGCAGGCGCGGCGTTTCGTCCGTCATCGGTGCGCCCTTGCGCGCACCGAACAACTGCGCCATGTAGAACGCGATGTCGGCGTACGAATACGCGCCGGCCAGACACTCGCGATCCGCCAGCTCGCGCTCCATGCGCCGATAGTATCGGGCCGCTTCGTCACGCGCGGCCCGCGCGGCCGGATCGTCCGGCGTCGCTTCCAGCCCCATCAGCCGGACGACGTGCGGAAAGTAGATTTCGTCGCTGCCGTGTTCGAGCTGGCGCGCGATCGCGCGCGCCGCCGGATGCGCCGGCCACAGCGCGGGAGCGGGCTTCAGATCCTCGAAGTACTCGAAGATCTGCGTGGAATCGAAGAGTTCCAGATCGCCGTCGATCAGCACCGGCACCTGGCGCTTCGGGTTGATGCGCACGACATCCGGATGTTTGGGGTCGTAGCCGCGACGCTGGCTGAAGGGCGCCATCACCAGCTCGAAGTCGATGCCCTTCTCGTGTGCCGCAATCTCGACCTTCGCTCCAAACATGCTCAGCGGCCCGGAAATTATCTTCATGGTTCGCACTCCAGTGAGGTCAGGCGCTACCCGCGTCAAACACCGGGCGGCGGTACCCGCATGCTCGCGTCCAAGCCGGAACCCGGTGTCGATCAAGCGGATCGGGAATACGACACAGCATAAGTCCGATAACATGACACCTCATGTCAGGTATTCGAGGTAACGTGCGCTCATGAAAGCAAGCCGCCTGTTGTCGATCATGATGATGCTGCAAGCGCGCGGCCGGATGACGGCACCGGCGCTGGCCGCCGCACTGGAAGTGTCCGAGCGCACGATCCTGCGCGATATCGACCAGCTTTCCACGGCCGGCGTGCCGATCTGGGGCGATCGCGGCCGCAACGGCGGCTTTCAGTTGAGCGAAGGCTGGCGCACCGACCTCACGGGGCTCACCGACCACGAGGCGCACGCGCTGATTCTGGCGGGCCTGCCCGGGCCCGCGCGAGAACTGGGACTCGACGGCCTGGCGGCCTCCGCCCGGCTGAAGATGATGGCCAGCCTGCCGCCCGGTTCGCGCGAGCACGCCGATCGTGTCGCCAGCCGGCTGCACGTCGACACCGTGGATTGGTACCGGGCGCAGGAAACACCGGCATTCCTGCGCGAAGTCGCCGATGCGGTGTGGGGTTCGTACCGTATCGACGTGAAGTACCAGAGCTGGCGCGGCACGTCACGCCGCGCGCTCGAGCCGCTCGGCCTCGTGCTCAAGGGCGGCGCCTGGTACCTGATTGCCAGGATGGTCGGCAAGCCCGGCGCACTCACGTTCCGGCTCGCGAACATCCTCGAACTCCATGCATCGCGCCGCCGCTTCAGGCGCCCGGCGCGATTCGATCTGGCGACGCACTGGCGCGACGCGATGACCCGGTACGAAACCGATCTCCATCGGCTGACCGCCCATGTCGCGGTGTCGCCGCGCGGCGAAACCTGGCTCGCCAACGCGCGAATCAGGACCGCGCCGGTCTTGCAGCATGCGGGCAGTGCGGAGGTACCGCCGGGATGGAAGGAGTATCTGATGCCGATCGAATCGATCGAGCACGGCGCGCGGACGCTACTGGGGTACGGCGCACACGTGAAAATCCTGGGGCCGCAGGCGCTCAAGGATCAGTTCATCGACGCGCTATCGCAGGTGAAAGCGCTTTATCAGGCGGGGGGCGATTGAAGCATGGGCTTCGATTGCAGGGCAGCCGTTGCGCGATGCGGAAGAGTCGCCGATCGTTCTTCGATGCATATCGGATCCCAACGGTAGCGGAAGGGTTTCATCGTGAAATCGTTCGCACAATGAAATGAAATGAATCGTCATTCCCGATTCCGGCCAACTGCTCATCCGAAGGCTTCGTCGACGAAATCAGATCTCGTCGGCGAACTCGTCGAGAAAGCGCTGCAACCGGTCGCGACGAACGATCGCCATCCGGGTACCGGTGACGGTCTGGAAACCAGTTGAAAGCCTCAGCAGTTTCGTGCGGAAGTGATCGATCGCGAAACGCGTGTCGTCGAGTTCCCGTTCCGATGCGTGTGGATCGGCCGGGTCGTACAGCGCGCTGCCCATCCGGCCCGCGACATAAAAGCACCGCGCGACGCCTACCATCCCGATCGCATCGAGCCGGTCGGCGTCCTGCAACACCTTTGCTTCGAGCGTCGTCGGCGCGATACAGGCCGAGAAACTGTGCGCCTCGACCGCGTGAGCAACGGCGTCGATCTTCGCGTCAGGCCAATCCAGCGACTTCAGCACCTGCCGGGCCTTTTGCGCCGACAGCCGCGATGCCTGCGCGCGAAGCGGAGAATCCTTCTCCACCGCCACGCAGTCGTGCAGCAATGTCGCGGCGAACAGCACCTCGGCATCGCCGCCCTCCTTCGCGTGGATCGCGGCCGCGTTCTTCCATACGCGTTGCAGATGCGAAGTGTCGTGGGAACCGTCGCCGTCGGCGCCGCTCCAGTGAGCCAGCAGGGCCTTGGCCAGATCCTGAAAGGGTGTGAACGCAGGGAGGGTCATGAGGGGCGGCAGTCGAGGTCGGGATGCCGATTATCGCCGCAAGTGCCGCACGGCACACGATCGGCAGCCCGATCCGCCCTTGACCCCGGCGACTGCGCTTCGAACGCAGTGCCGGGTTCGCCGCACGATCGTGCGAATGCATCAGACCGCGGCGGTTCACTCGGTCATCGCCGGGCGAAAAGCCACGATCGCAACGGATTCAATTCCACGCATGGCGCGCCGGGCGCACGCCGTTCAGGTAGTAGTTGCCGACGAGGTGATATTTCCAGCGCACCGGATCGTGCAGCGTATGCGTGCGTGCATTGCGCCAGTGCCGGTCGAGGTTGTGCTCGGAAAGCGTCGCCCGCGTGCCGGCCAGTTCGAACAGCTTCTCGCCCGCGAGCAGCGCGATCTCCGTCGTCAGCACCTTTGCCTCGCCCACCGCCACCGACGCGCGCGCGACGTCGTCCTCGGTCACGTCGCCGCGCGCCGCGATCTCGTCGAGCGTGCGCGCCGCGCGCTCGAGCAACGCCTCCGCCGCATGCAGCTGAATGTGCAGATGGCCGATCTCGCGGATCGTCAACGGATCGTCCACCGCACGCTCGACGCCGCTGTCGACCCACGGCCGCGTGCGTGTGCGCACGAACGCCAGCGTATCGTCGAGCGCGGCCCGGGCGATGCCCGCGTCGATCGCGGCCTGGATGATCTGCGACAGCGGGCCGTTCAGCGTCGGCAGGTCCGACACGCGTTGCGCCGGCAGCACGTGAGACGCAGGCACGCGCACGTTGTCGAGCACGACCGTGCCGCTCGCGGTGGTCCGCTGCCCGAATCCCGACCAGTCGTCGATCACGGTCAGCCCCGGCGCCGGCTGGCGGATGTATGCGAGCCACGCGCGGCGCTCGTCGTCGAGGCCGAGCACCGGCACGTAATGCGCGAACAGCGCCCCGGTCGAATAGAACTTGGTGCCGTCGACGACGTAATCGTCGCCGTCCCGGCGCACGCGCGTCTTCAGGTCGAGCACGTGTTTCGTGCCCTTCTCCGAAAAACCGTTGCCGAACCGCTTCCCGCTCAGCACTTCGGAGAAGAACAGGCGCTTCTGCGCGTCGGTACCGGTCAGCGCGATCACGTCGACCAGCCCGAAATGATTCTGCGGCAACTGCCCGAGCGACGGATCGGCCGCGGCGACGATCTTCACCACCTCCGTCAGCGTCACATGCGAGACGCCCGCACCGCCATAAGCCTTCGGCACGGTGATGGCCCACAGCCCCGACTGCGAGAACCATTCGATCTCGTCGCGCGGTAACCGGCGCTCGCGGTCGCGCTCGGCCGCGCCTTGCGCAAGCCGTTGCGCAAGCGCATGCGCGGCCGCGATGGCCTGTGCGTCGTCGGCGATCACGCTGGCCGCCTGCGGTTGCGTATCGGCCGGTCGTTCCTGGATCGTGGCGCTCGTCTCTGACATCGGGCTCTCCTGCTGGTTGACGGAAACGTTCAATCTAGCAGTGCACCGAGCGCCGGCAAACCGAGCGATTCGCACAACGATATTCCTTCGAACGACAAACGATGCGGCACGCCGCGCGCAAAAAGCCGCGCATCAGCAGCGACATCGACGCCCCGGCATCGATGCCACGGCGCGTCGCCCGCGTAATGCCCGGCAGCGATAAGGATGTACGAATCCGTTATTGGATCGTGCGCATCGTGCTTCCTATACTGGCCTGCCGGCATCGACGGCCCCCGCCTTTCAAGGACCACCGCATGACTTCATCTCCCGCCGCAACCGAACTTTCCACCGGCACCGACTATGACGCGCTTGCCAGCCGCTTCAGGCCGATCTTCGAACGCATCGCGGCCGGCACCGCGGAACGCGAACGCCGCCGCGAACTGCCGCACGAGGCAATCGGCTGGCTGAAGGCCGCCGGCTTCGGCGCCGTCCGGCTGCCGGTGCGCGACGGCGGCGCCGGCGCATCGCTGCCGCAGCTGTTCCAGTTGCTGACCGAGCTCGCCGCCGCCGATTCCAATCTGCCGCAGGCCTTGCGCGGGCACTTCGCGTTCGTCGAGGACTGGCTGAACGCGCCGCCCGGCGCCGATCGACAGACGTGGTTCGACCGCTTCGCGAGCGGCCAGCTCGTCGGCAATGCGTGGACCGAGACCGCCGACGTGTCGCTCGGCCAGACCATCACGAAGGTGTCGGAAAAGAACGGCCGGCTCGTGCTGAACGGCCGGAAGTTCTACAGCACCGGCAGCCTGTTTGCCGACTGGATCGACGTGTTCGCGCAACGCGCGAGCGACGGCAGCGACGTGATCGTCGCCGTCGCGACCGCGCAACCCGGCGTGATCCGCGAAGACGACTGGGACGGCTTCGGCCAGACGACGACCGGCAGCGGCACCACGCGCTTCGAGGACGCGACGGTCGACGCACGGGACGTGATCGACTTCGCGCGACGCTTCAAGTACCAGACTGCGTTCTACCAGCTCTTCCACATCGCGACGCTGGCCGGCATCGGCCACGCGATCGTGCGCGACGCCGGCGAGCTGGTGCGCCACCGCACCCGCGTGTACAGCCACGGCAACGCACTGCGTGCAGGCGACGACGCGCAGCTGCAGCAGGTGGTCGGCGAGATCGCGTCGTGGGCCTACGCGGCCGACGCGCTCGCGCAGCGCGCCGCGCAGCCGCTGCAACGGGCCTACGAAGCGCACTTCGGCGGCGATGCGGCGGCCGAGCACGATGCGAACGTCGCGGCCGAGATCGAATCCGCGCAGAGCCAGCTCGTCGTGTCGGAACTCGTATTGCGTGCGGCGACGCACCTGTTCGACGCGCTCGGGGCGTCCGCCACCCGCAGCACGACGGCGCTCGACCGCCACTGGCGCAACGCGCGCACCGTGTCGTCACACAATCCGCTCGTCTACAAGGCGCGGATCGTCGGCGACTGGGTCATCAACGGGCGCACGCCGCCGTTCGTCTGGCAGGTCGGCAACGGCACGGGCGCGGGCGCGGGCGCGGACACGCAAGCAGAAACCGGAGCCGCGCAATGAGCAAGACCGGCAAGACCATCCGCTTCAACGCGTTCGAGATGAACTGCGTCGGCCACCAGTCGCCCGGGCTGTGGGCCCATCCGCGCGACCGGTCGTGGCAGTACAAGGATCTCGACTACTGGACCGACCTCGCCCGCGTGCTCGAGCGCGGGATCTTCGACGCGATCTTCATCGCGGACGTGATCGGCTATTACGACGTCTACAAGGGCAGCAACTACCACGCGCTGCACCAGGCCGCGCAGATCCCGGTCAACGATCCGCTGCAGCTCGCCGCGCCGATCGCGATGGCGACCGAGCATCTCGGCATCGGCATCACCGCGTCGACGACGTTCGAACACCCGTACACGTTCGCGCGCCGGCTGTCGACCGCCGATCATCACACGAAGGGCCGGCTCGCGTGGAACATCGTCACGTCCTACCTCGAAAGCGGCGCGAAGAACGTCGGCGATCACGGCCTGCGCACGCACGACGATCGTTATGCGGTTGCGGCCGAATACGTCGAGGTGCTGTACAAGCTGTTCGAAGGGAGCTGGGAAGACGGCGCGGTAGTTCGCGACCGCGACGGCCGCGTGTTCACGCATCCGGAGAAGGTGCACGAGATCGGCCACAAGGGCCGCTTCTTCGACGTGCCCGGCTACCACCTGTGCGAACCGTCGCCGCAACGCACGCCGGTGCTGTTCCAGGCCGGCGCGTCCGGCCCCGGCAAGGCGTTCGCCGCGCAGCATGCCGAATGCGTGTTCGTCGCCGCGCCGACCCGCGCGCAGCTCGCGCGCTACGTGGCCGACGTGCGCGCGCAGGCCGCCGCCGCGGGGCGCGACGCGAGCAAGGTATTGATCTACAACCTCGTCACCGTGATCGTCGATGAAACCGACGAGAAGGCGCAGGCCAAGTTCGACGAATATCGCAAGTACGTGTCGTACGACGGCTCGCTGGTATTCATGTCGGGCTGGACCGGCATCGACTTCGGCCAGTACGCGCCGAACGATCCCGTCCGGCGCGTCGAGACGAATGCGATCGTGTCGGCGGTCGAGCACCTGTCGGGCGGCGACACCGCCTGGACGATCGAGGAACTCGCGGCCTGGGGCGGCATCGGCGGCCTGGGTCCGGTGTTCGTCGGCTCGGCGGCGACGGTCGCGGACATCCTGCAGGAATGGGTCGCCGCGACGGACGTGGACGGCTTCAACCTCGCGTATGCGGTCGCGCACGAAACCTTCGAGGACGTCGTGCGTCATCTCGTACCCGAACTGCAGCGGCGCGGCGTGTACCCGACCGGCTATGCGCCGGGCACGCTGCGCGAGAAACTGTTCGGCGGGTCGGCGCGGCTGCCGGACGAACATCCGGCCGCGCAGTTCCGCGACATCGAGCAGGTCAAGCGCGATGCCGAGCGGGTAGCGGCCTGAGCGGACGGCATTGCGGCAGCTGGTCGGCCGGCTTCACGACAGGCAGCAACCGGTGCGTCGGGCCGCTCGCCCGACACCTCGCCCGATTGCTGCTCTCCTCCTCGCTCGAAGAAGCGCGCTGCGGCTCCGCCGCGCGTTCCGGCTGCGCACTCGCGCATCGACAGCAATGCAGATATCGCGGTAACGACGACGCGCGCACTGATGAAAGCGCGCGTTTTCCAGCGGACGAACATTCGCGCGATCTGATTCCGGGCTGATTCATCACCGATTCGTCGCCGGCATCTCCCGACCCCGATCCGGCACACGTTCAACGCCAGGGCAACGCATCCGCAGTGTCACGCACGTGCGGCAAGCATCGCCGTCGTATCGGCGCCCCAACCGGGTGCGCGGGAGATCGAGCGTGCCCGCTCACGTCGCGGCCCCATGCAATGCCGCGACGCGCCGGTGCACCGACGCACATCAACCGTGCGTATGCCGCAATTCGCCGTCGATCGTCTGCGGCAGCGTCAACAGGTTGAAGATCGGGCACACGGCCTCGACCGCCTGATGCAGTGCACGAATCGTCTCCGGCGGTTCGGGCGACACGATATCGAGCGTGTAGCGGAGGTTGTGCGGAAACACCGGCACATGCTCGAAGCCCGGCTGCTGCGCGAGAGGATGCTGGTCGCCGGTCACCTCGACTTCGATCGAGTCGATCTTCAGGCCGCGCTCCGCGGCCTGGATCAGCGTGATGTGCGTCAGGCAACTGCCGAGCACGCCGAGCTGCAGCTCCGGCGACGCCGGCCCGAGGTTGTAGCCCGCAAAGTCGGGCGGACTGTCGCTGATCACCTGGAAATCGCGAATGCGGATCTCGCGCACGCCGCTGCGGCCCAGTGCACGCACGGTCGCTTTCAGCGGCGTCGCCTTGAATTCCGGATCGTTGCGCGCGGCATCCTTTTTCGCGAGCCAGGCGTCGCGCTTCTGTTCGAGATAGTCGTTCAGTGTCGTCATGGTCGGGCCGGTACGGTCGCAATCATCGGCCTCGCATGCGACGGCCGGTTGAGGGGAGTCGTCATGCTATTCCGATCCGCTTCGACCACTAAACGATCTTTCCAGCAAAGCAATTCGCGCCGCGCGATGTCACATTGCAACCTCCGCGTTCAGGAACGCGTCGGCAGTTATGCACCGGCCGCCGACTTATCCACAATTTCCGTGCATAACCCTGTGGAGAACCTGGCGGCAATCGCGCTGCCGCCCTTGCCGACAGGCGTCGCCGCGCCGCCGTCGCCGCATCGCGGGCACTGAACGAGAACAACGCCGCATCGGGTTCGACGCTCGCCTGGATCCGGTTCCTCATCGTGCCGGTTCATCGGTTGCGTCAATATCGGCAGTCAGGATGTCCGCACCAGAAGCGTGCTGCTTCGACGACGTCCGCACCGTGTCCTGCCGCGATCGCGGCCCGACGATCCGGTGCCCGTCGCCCGCGTCGAGGCATCACGCGAGCGCGTCGTCACGCAGACGGAACTGCGCGACCGCCGCGCTCAGCCGCGCGCCTTGTTCGTCGAGCGACAGCGCGGCGGCCGCGGCCTCCTCGACCAGCGCGGCATTGCGCTGCATCGCCTGCTCCATCTGGATGACCGCGGCGTTCACCTGTTCGATGCCCGACGATTGCTCTTCGAACGCGTGGCTGGTGTCGCTCATGATCGTATTGACGCGCTCGACCGCGGCGACGAGCTCGGCCATCGCCGAGCCGGCCAGTGCGACGAGACCGCTGCCGTCCTCGACGCGCTGCGCGGAATGGCCGATCAGCTCGCGGATTTCCTTCGCCGCCGACGCACAGCGCTGCGCGAGCCCGCGCACCTCGGTCGCGACGACCGCGAAGCCGCGCCCTTGCTCGCCCGCGCGCGCGGCTTCGACGGCGGCGTTCAATGCGAGGATGTTGGTCTGAAACGCGATGCTCTCGATCACGCCGACGATCCCGGAGATCTTCGCGGAACTGTGCGAAATCGCCGACATCGTCTCGACGACGCGCTGCATCGCGTCGCCGCCGCGCGACGCGATGCCCGCCGCGCCCTCGACATAGGTGCGGGCATCGCGCGCGTTGTCCGCGTTCTGACGCACGGCCGCCGTCAGCTGCTCGACGCTCGCCGCCGCCTGCTGCAGCGAAACGGCCTGCTGCTCGGTACGCGTCGACAAGTCGACGTTGCCGCTCGCGATCGTGCGGACGTCGCCGACGATCGTCTCCGTACTCGTGCGCACCTGGTTCACGGTGTCGACGAGGCCGTCCTGCATCCGCTTCAGCGCATGCAGCAGATACGCCATCTCGTTCTCGCCGGGCACGACGACCGTGCCGGTCAGGTCGCCCTTCGAGATCTTTTCGAACTGACCGACCGCGAGCCTGATCGGCTCGATGATCGCCTTCGCGAGCACGCGCTGCGCCACGAAGCCGACGACGAGCGCGAGCACCGCGACCGCGACCATCCCCCACACGATCCGGTGGAAAAGGACACCGGCCGCCTCGTAGCGCGCCTTTTCTCGCGCAACCTGGAACGATTCGAGCGCATCGATCGCCTCCTGGTACGCGGTGAACAGGGCCGGCGGCGCGGTGCGTTGCGTGTCGAGGAAGCCGAACGCGTCGTCGCCGTCGAGTTGCGCGAGCGCCTTCAGGAACACGCCGTCGAGCAGGGCCCGACGGCGATTCTGCAGCGTGTCGAACAGCGCCTGTTCGTCGGCGCTGCGCGCGTGCAGGCGCGCGTAGGCATCCAGTTCGTCGTTGCTCTGCTTGAGGAGCGCGTGGACTTTCGCGACCTCCTCCTTCGCCGACCGGCCGGCGCTGATGACCTGCGCGACGTCGCTCATCCGTTCGCGCAGCACCAGCATGCGCTCGGAGCTGGTCTTCAGGTGCAGCAGCGACGCGGTGTCGTCGCGGTACATCGCCTCGAGCGAACCGTTGCCCATATAGAGGGCCGCGATGCATGCGCCGACCACCAGCACGAGCAGCACGGTATAACCCGCGATGGTCGCGACGAGACCACCACGGATAGTGAGTTGTTTTCGCATGACGTTCCCTTGCGCCGGCCGGGCGCGGCCAGCGGCGGATGTGGATTCCGGATCACGAAAGACGCGCGCCGCGTCGCAACACGCGGCGCATGGGCTGCGAACGGGTTAACGGCGGGTGGAACGGGGAGGTTTTATCCGCACGCGACGCGAATCTTGACGATTGCGACAAAGGAAGCGAAAAGATGCGCTCGACGCGTGCGCCAAGCAGTACTAACGATTGCGTGGGTCGCTTTTCGCGAGCGTCGGGCGGAACACGAGAAACACGAGGCACGCGAATCGCTCGACGCGCCCGACAGGTATCTAACCGCCGCCGGCCAGCCGTGACCGGATCTCGTCAACCGGGAGATCGCGCTGATGCGTCGCGATCTGCCATGTATTTCCCCAGCGGTCTTTCACCATAGCCCGCCTGTCGCCATACGGCATGTCGGCCGGCGCTTCGAGCGGAATCGCGTGTGCCGCGAGCGCTCGCCGATAAGTCAGGTCGGCATCCTCGACATAGACGTACAGAAACGCGGGCATCGGATCGCGCAGGCCGTCTTCGCCGCTGATCATCACGACGGAATCGCCGATCCGGATTTCCGCGGGCAACCCGGGTCGGAACGCGCCCTGGGCGTGAAACACCGATCGCATGAATTCGATCAGGTGTTCCGGATCCGGCACCACGATGCGGGGCGTGACGGTATGCCATCCGTCGGGCTGGAATCGGGCCATGTCGGGCCGCCTCCGAAGAGATTTCCGCGGGTATTCTCCTCCGGCTCCGACGCGCTGCAAAGGGCACGCCGCCGCCGGCCGGAACGCCCTGGGTTCAATCGACGATGAGCGGTTTCGCGCCCGTCTCTGTGGACGATCGACGGGCCTCCCTTACGAACCCGGCCTGACGACGCCTGCTTCGTCATAAGCCACGATGTTCAACCCTTCCGTCGCCGTCGGCGCGACGAAGTACCGCGTCATCCTGTCGAACTCGGCGTCCGATGCCTGGAACGGATGATCGCCTCGCGCGTTGCGCGCGCGCAGCCGCAACTTGCAGACCGCATCGGTAACGTCGAGGTAATGCAGCCGATGGCCGCAGCCGGCGGCCTGCGCAACGGCGAGCCCCCATGCGCGCGCGGCGACGGTGTTGAACGGCACATCCAGCACCACCGACACGCCGGCCCGCAGCACCGCACGGGCATGATCGGCAATCACGACGCCGACGCGCCTCGCACACCGGACGTAGTCGTCGATCGACAGAATCTCGCCCGGATGAAGATGGGCGAGCCACGCGTCTTCGCTGATCGCAACGACCGGCCCGGCGCTCGCGAGCCGCGCGACGAGCGTCGATTTTCCGGAAGCGATCTTGCCGCATACCATGTGGAGCAACACGGCATCGTTCGATGCGGTTGCGTGGAGTGACTCCGCTATCTGCATTTCCAGGCTCGCCATCGCATGCCCAGAAAGCAAAAACCCGCCTTCCGGGCGGGTTGTGACGATATCCATTCAGTCGATCGTTATCCCGCCGTCAACATTGCGGCGCGAATAATCGAACGGGTTTGCGAATGGGTCATGCGCATCAGAATAACCAACTGCCCGATCGCGAGCAAGCGGATTCGAAGCGGCATACTTCAACCGGCGGGCTTAAAACTGATACGCTTGCCGGAAAATGAACGGGGAATTCCGTGGCGACTCCGCGCCACCTCCATTCAGATAACAGAAAACCAAAAAGAGGGCATTCCGAAATGAAACGTAGTTTTGTATTTGCCGGCCTGCTGGCAATGTCGTTATTGGCCGCGCAAGCGGCACTGGCGCAGGAAAAGACCGCGCCGCCCGTCTATACGTGGCTGTCCGAGCGTTTCCCCGATTACACCCGCTACGATTCCCCCGTATTGACCATCAGCGATTCGGGCTTGTCGGCGGACCAAGGCATCGTCGACGCGCAATTGACGCTCGTCCAGTCTCCGCAAGGCGTCGATTCGGTACTGGGGCTGGCCGTCGCGTTCCATACGACGCAGAAATGGAATTTCAATACCGTGCGCGATTACGGGGCATACGGCACCCACTACCGGCAGCCGAAGATTCCGGTCGTGATTCCGACGCTGAACGGCGGCGGCTACGCCGACACCCCATACTGGAACACGTCAGCCGATGGCGCCAAGGCCTGGCCCGTCAACGGCGGCGTCTTCGTCATGCTGGACCGCCTCTACCTGAAGACCTACGAGATCAGCGGGACCGACCTCGTGCTCAGCCTCTCGGACTACGACCCGGTCGGCAAGGTCTTCAGGATCCGGATTCCGTCCGCGTACCTGTCGCGCTTTCTCACCAGCATTCCGAACGACCGCCGTCTGGTGCCGGAGGAGCTGAAGGACCGTCCGATGGGCTTCGGCGTGCATTTTGTCGAGCTGGACGAAGGGATACAGGAGGGGATGAAGGTCCCCAGCAGCGCGATGCAGATCCTCGGTGTACTGCCCGGCACCGTCGCCGATCGCGCCGGCCTGAAGAACTACGACGTGCTGATCCGGTTCGGCGATCGCCCGCTCAAGACGATGGCCGACCTGGCCGACGCCGTGCATGCGACCGCCAAGGGCACCGTGGTGCCGCTGACCGTCTGGCGCGATGCCAGGGCGGTCACGCTGCAGGCGCAGTTCTGAGCGCGCCGCCGGACCGGTGCGCGAACGCGGCCTGACGCCGCGGCGCACGCGTCACGCGGCCCCGTCGCGCCCCTTCGAAAACTCGCCACGGCTCATCGCGTCGAGCTGCCGCTCGATCTCCGCGCGCAATTCTGCGGAGATCTCGACGCTGTCGAGCAACTGCGAGATCCATAGCCCGTCGGCGGCGAGCCGGCAGATCATCAGCGTCGCGGCCTGCTCGAGCGGCACCGGGTCGGGGCGCGTCCATTCCCGCATCGGCACCGACCATCGTTCGCGCGTGTCCTGGTCGGTAATCATCGACGCGACGAGCACGCGCAGCACATCGGTACTCGCGACCGGCTGCGACTCGTCGAGCACCGCGTGCATGTAGGCCCGCGCCGCCGCACCGGCGCCGCCGGCATCCGCCGCCACCCGCTCGGCCATCTGCGCGGCGAACCGCCCGGTCGCCTGACCGAACAGCGCATCCAGCAGACCCTGCTTGTTCGCGAAGTGATACTGCAACGCGCCCTTCGTCACGCCGGCGCGCTCGGCCACCGCATCGAGCGTCAATGCGGCCACGCCATGATGTGTCGCGATTTCCGATGCGGCCGCCAGCAGCTGCGCGCGCACCTGGTCCGGTGCTTTTTTCCGACGCACGCCGGCGGTGGCGACGGCCGGCGCCGACGATGCTTCAGGCGCCCGCGCACCGGCCACGGCAGCCGGTTCGACAGGCTCGGCCACATCGTGCGGCGCGGGTTCGAGGTGCTTTTTCATGGTGCGGATGTTAGCACCGGGCGTCTCGATATAAACATTCCGGCTGGATGGTATGATCCGCCGCATGACTCAATCCACCCTCTCCCCCTGGTCCGCGCTCGACACCGCCATCGCCCGTGGACGCGACGCCCTCGTGCGTCTCCAGCAGCCTGACGGCAGCTGGTGTTTCGAACTCGAATCCGACGCGACGATCACCGCGGAATACATCCTGATGATGCATTTCATGGACAAGATCGACGACCTCCGCCAGGAGCGGATGGCGCGCTACCTGCGCGCGAACCAGCGGCTCGACACGCACGGCGGCTGGGCACTGTACGTCGACGGCGATCCGGACGTGTCGTGCAGCGTGAAGGCGTACTTCGCGCTGAAGGCGGCCGGCGACAGCGAGCACGCGCCGCACATGGTCCGCGCGCGCGACGCGATCCTGAAGCTCGGCGGCGCGGCACGCTCGAACGTGTTCACGCGCATCCTGCTCGCGACGTTCGGCCAGGTGCCGTGGCGCGCGGCGCCGTTCATGCCGATCGAATTCGTGCTGTTCCCGAAGTGGGTGCCGATCTCGATGTACAAGGTCGCGTACTGGGCGCGCACGACGATGGTGCCGCTGCTCGTGCTGTGCTCGCTGAAGGCGCGCGCCCGCAATCCGCGCAACGTCTCGATCCGCGAGCTGTTCGTCACGCCGCCGGATGAAGAACGCCGGTACTTCCCGCCCGCGCGCGGCATGCGCAAGCTGTTCCTCGCGCTCGACCGCACGGTGCGCCATGTCGAGCCGCTGATGCCGAAGGGCCTGCGGCAGCGCGCGATCCGCCACGCCGAAGCGTGGTGCGCGGAGCGCATGAACGGCGAGGACGGGCTCGGCGGGATCTTCCCGCCGATCGTGTACAGCTACCAGATGATGCAGGTGCTCGGCTACCCGGACGATCATCCGCTGCGGCGCGATTGCGAGAACGCGCTGGAAAAGCTGCTGGTCACGCGGCCGGACGGCAGCATGTATTGCCAGCCGTGCCTGTCGCCGGTGTGGGATACCGCGTGGAGCACGATGGCGCTCGAGCAGGCGCGCGGCGTGGCGGTGCCGGAAGACGGCGAGCCGGACGACGCGCGGCGCGCACTCGACGCACGCATCGCGCGCGCGTACGACTGGCTGGCCGAACGCCAGGTGAACGACCTGCGCGGCGACTGGATCGAGAACGCGCCGGCCGACGTCCAGCCGGGCGGATGGGCGTTCCAGTACGCGAACCCGTACTACCCCGACATCGACGACACCGCGGTCGTCACCGCGATGCTCGATCGCCGCGGCCGCACGCATCGCAACGCGGACGGCACGAATCCGTATGCAACGCGCGTCGCGCGCGCGCTCGACTGGATGCGCGGGCTGCAATCGCGCAACGGCGGTTTCGCGGCGTTCGACGCCGACTGCGACCGCATGTACCTGAACGCGATCCCGTTCGCCGATCACGGCGCCCTGCTCGATCCGCCGACCGAGGACGTGTCGGGCCGCGTGCTGCTGTGCTTCGGCGTGACGAAACGCGCGGACGAGCGCGCGTCGCTCGCGCGCTGCATCGAATACGTGAAGCGCACGCAGCAGCCCGACGGCAGCTGGTGGGGCCGCTGGGGCACGAACTACATCTACGGTACGTGGAGCGTGCTGGCCGGCCTCGCGCTCGCCGGCGAGGACAAGTCGCAGCCGTATATCGCACGCGCGATCGAATGGCTGCGTTCAAGGCAGCATGCGGATGGCGGCTGGGGCGAGACGAACGACAGCTATATCGACCCGAAGCTGGGCGGCACCAATGGCGGCGAGAGCACGTCGAACTTCACCGCATGGGCGCTGCTCGCGCAGATGGCGTTCGGCGACTGCGAATCCGATTCGGTGAAGCGCGGCATCGCGTATCTGCAGTCGGTGCAGCAGGAAGACGGTTTCTGGTGGCATCGTTCGCACAACGCACCCGGCTTCCCGCGCATCTTCTACCTGAAGTATCACGGCTATACCGCGTACTTCCCGCTGTGGGCGCTCGCGCGTTATCGGCGGCTGGCAGGCGCGGCTGCGGCTGCGCCCGCGGCGGTCGATGCGGCCGACACGGCCGTCGCCTGAACGATCGCGCGCCGCGGTGCCCGACGGCACCCGGCGCGCTCGCTGTCGCTGTCGCTGCCGCTGTTGCATTCCCCTTCCCGCCGAATCATGCGGCGCCCTTCTCCCGCATCCTCGCAAACGCATCGCGCAAATCCGCGCAGAACGCATCGCCGATCATCGACAGCGGCTGCGACGCGGACGTCACCATCGGGCACAGCCTGCTCGAACGCCTGGGCCGCCACGCACTTGCCCGCTTACGCGGCCATTACCCGATCGATCAGCGTGCCGCCCGGCGCTCAACGATCGATCGGCAACGGCGCATCGGCTGCGACGAGCTGCTGCCCGCGCATCTCGCGCCGGAAATCGGCGGAGATATCGAACGTCGATGCCGCTGAACTTCGACGGTGGCGATCGCTTCAGCGTCGGGAATGTCGCGGAACATGTTGCCGAGCGGCGCCGCGCCGAAACCGAGCCGGGTATCGGCCGACAGCGTGTCTTTGAGATTCATCGGTTGCTCCGGCTCGGACAGGAAAGTGAACCCAGTCTAGGTTGCACACCTAAGTCCGCCCAAGACATAATTCATCAAACTTGAGTCCCCGAAGGTCTTGCATGCTCGACATCCGCCAGCTTCAGTATTTCATCGCGGTCGCGGAAGAGGAACACGTCGGCCGCGCGGCCGAACGCCTGCACATTTCGCAATCGCCGCTCAGCCGCCAGATCGCGCAGCTAGAGGAAAAGCTCGGGCTGACGCTGTTCGAACGCAGCCAGCAGCGCATTCGTCTGACGCGTGACGGCCGCACGTTCCTCAGCGAAACGCACGCGTTCCTGCGTCACGCGAACCGCCTCGAATCGCTCGCGCGCCGGCTCGGCCGCGGCGACGAAGGCGGCCTGTGCATCGGCTACCTCGAAACGGCCACGCACTCGGGCGTGCTGCCGCGCGCGCTGAAGACGCTGCGTGCCGATCGCCCGTCCGTTCACATCGCTCTGTACAACTATCAATCCGCCGCGCAGCTCGAAGGCTTGCGCGAACGCAGCCTCGACATCGCACTCGTCACCGAGCCGCCCGCGCCGGACGATCCCGAACTCGATTCGATGAGGGTGCTGAACGACCCGATGCTGCTCGCGATGCCCGACGGGCACCCGCTCGCAAAGAAGAAGACGCTCGTCGCCGACGATCTCGCCGCGCAGGCGTGGATCGGCGTGACGCAGCACGAAAGCGCGCCGCGTCACGGCGCGTTCGTCGCGGCGTGCGCGAAAGCCGGCTTTTCGCCGGACATTTCGGTGGAAGCGACCGAGCCGCTCGCGGCGCTCGGCCTCGTCGCCGCCGGGCTCGGCGTGACGATGATCCAGCAGAGCCTGCGTCACCAGGTGCCGGAAGGCGTCGTGCTGCGCGAGCTGCCGTGGTTCAGTTACCGCACGCCGCTGTGGGCTGCGTGGCACAAGGTCAACCTGCGGCCGCTGGTCGGCATCTTCCGCGAAATCCTGACCGGCGAGGAAGTCGTCGCGGTGGCCGGAAAGTAACACTGCGGATGGCCGGCGGGCCTGCACATCGGCGCGGTCGCGCATGCGAAGCAAAACGTGCCAACGCCTTCGCTGCGAGCCTGAACCTGCGACGAAGGCGCTGACGAAGCCCGATATCGCCGGGCTCCTGCTCACGCGGTGCGACGCAATGCGCCGAGTTGCGCTGCCGTCAGGCCGCCGCGAACCGCTTCGCCAGTTCCGCGAGGCCGTCTTCGTAGATCCCGCGGAACAGCTTGACGGTGTCGTCGTCGGTCGCGCCGTGCGGCGTGAACGTGCCCGACCACTCGACGGTCGACGTGTTCGGGCCGTTTTCACGCACGCGCAGCGTGGAGCGATAGTTCACGACCGGGAACGGCGCCTCGAGGATCGCGTACGTATAGCTGCGTTGCGCTTCGTCGAACGCGACCAGCCGCTCGACGATCGCCTCGCCGGCCGGGTTCGCGAGACGCCGCACGCGGCCGCCTTCGCTCAGTTCGCTGTCCGGAATGTACGACAGCCAGTCGGGCAGCGCCCCGAACCCGCCGATCAGTTGCCAGACCGCCCCGGCCGAAGCCGGGAGTTCGATGCTTGCATTGGCCTGTGCCATGTCATCACCTTTCAGGATTGATGTCAGGATCAACGACCGGCCGGCAGCGGCGCGTTCGCCGCGATCAGACCTTGCTCACGCATTTCGCGCCAGAAGTCGGCCGGGATCACCACGTTCAGCGCTGCCTGGTCTTCCGCGATCCGCTCCGGACGGCTCGCGCCCGGAATCACCGCGACGGTGGCCGGATGCGACATCGAGAACTGCAGCGCCGCGGCCTTGATCGGCACGTCGTAGCGCGTCGCGATCGCCTTGATCCGCTCGACCTTCGCGAGGATCTCCGGCGAAGCCTTCTGGTATTCGAAGTGCGTGCCGCCGGCGAGCACGCCCGAGCTGTACGGGCCGCCGACGACGATCCCGACGTTCTGCGCGGCAGCCGCCGGCATCACGCGTTGCAGCGCGCGCTCGTGGTCGAGCAGCGTGTAGCGGCCGGCCAGCAGCATGCCGTCCGGTTGCGGTTCGGCGAGGTCCAGTACCAGTTCGATCGGCTCGACGCGGTTCACGCCGAGGCCCCATGCCTTGATCACGCCTTCTTCGCGCAGCTTGCTCAGCACGCGGAACGCGCCCTTGCGCGCCACTTCGAACTGCGCGAGCCATTCGTCGCCGTAGAAGTCCTGCGCGATGTCGTGCACCCAGACGATGTCGAGGCGGTCGGTGCGCAGGCGCTTCAGGCTGTCCTCGATCGAACGCAGCGTCGCATCGGCCGTGTAGTCGTTGACGATGCGGTTCGGCCGGCCGTGTTCGAACAGGCCGCCCTTTTCGCCGAGATCGCGTGCCGACACGTCTTCGATTTCGTCGAGGATCACGCGGCCGACCTTGGTGCTCAGGACATATTCGTCACGCGGGTGGTTCGCCAGCGCATCGCCGAGGCGGATTTCCGCCAGGCCCGCGCCGTAGAACGGAGCCGAATCGAAATAACGGATGCCGTGTTGCCATGCCGCTTCGACGGTGGCCGCGGCTTCCGCGTCGGGGATGTTGCGGAACATGTTGCCAAGCGGCGCAGTACCGAAACCAAGGATCTTGTTACCGGGCAGCTTGTCTTCGAGACTCATGATTTTCTCCAGGGAATGAGGGAAAGCGGGTTCAGTCTAGGTACGTCGGTTAAGTCTGTCCAAGACGGAATTCGACACACTTGAGTCCCCGAAGGTCTGAACGGCCGTTTCAAGGCCTGCCTCGACGACCCGCCCCGATACCCCGTTCCGGCAGGACGCCCGACCGGCAAGGCTTTCGACCGAATTCACACCCGATTCGTGATTCCAGATCAAAAATCATTTGGGCCGGCAGCCGTTTTTCCCGGGCGCCGCGATACCTATATTGGCTGCACTCGCAACGACATCGACGTGGTTGCGGTTCACTCGACCCGACAGGTACCCATGATGAAAACGCTGACTTCTTCCACGCTTGCCGCACTGATCCTTTCCGCACCGGCGCTGTCGTTCGCGCAGCAGGCCGACCATCAACTGACCCGCGCCGAAGTGAAAGCCGAAATGGCCCGCCTCGCGGCGGTCGGCTACACCCCGGCGCTGGACCACAACCAGTATCCGGTCGCGATCCTCGCCGCCGAAAAGCGCGTGCGTGAAAACACCGTCGCACACAATGCGCCGGGCACCGCACCGGCCGCCGCGACGTCCGGTTACGGCAGCGAAGCGCGCACCGCCGGCGAATCCGGCCGCGTGACGACGATCAAAGGCCGCGACTCGATCTATCGCGGTCATTGAGCCGCGCCGACACGCAAGAGCGCCCGCCTCCCGACAAGCGCCGCCGCTCGTCCCGCCCTTCCGCATGGCCGGCCCGAATCGCCTGAACAGGCATTCGGGCCACGCGTCGTCGCCGCATTTTTTCTCCCCCGCCCTGCCCCGCGAAACCCGCTCGCACATCGTCACCGCGTACGCCGATTCGTGACTGCGCAGTACAAGTTCTTATGCCGCTTCATCCGTTTATCCGCCGCGCGCCGCGCCGGATACTGCGCACCATCCGGCGCCAGGCGCCCCACTCGATATTTCGCACACGTATGAACCGATATCCAGGATTGAAGCGCATCGCGCGACCGGCCGTGCTGGCCGCCATTCCACTGGCCGCGCTCGTCGCGTTGTCCGGCTGCCGGTCGGACGACAAGGCGCCGACCGCGACGCCGAACGTGATCGTCAGCGCGCCCGTCGCGCGCGATGTCAACGAAGTCGACGTCTATACGGGCCGCTTCGAAGCGGTCGACACCGTCGACGTGCGCCCGCGCGTGAGCGGTTATCTCGACAAGGTCGCGTTCCAGGACGGCGCGACCGTCCGCAAGGGCGACCTGCTGTTCGTCATCGACCCGCGCCCGTATCAAGCGGCCGTCACGGCCGCGCAAGGCACGCTCGAACGCGCGCAGTCGCAACTGAAGCTGAGCCGGCAGGATTTCGAACGCGCCAGCGTCCTGATCAGGACCGACACGATCGCGCAGAGCCTCTACGACCAGCGCAGGCAGGCCGTGCAAAGTGCGCAGGCCGAGGTGACGAGCGCGCAAGGTGCGCTCGAACGCGCGCGGCTCGATCTGTCGTTCACGCGCATCGTCGCGCCGATGTCCGGCCGCATCAGCCGCAAGCGCGTCAGCGAGGGCAACCTCGTGAAAGGCGGCGACAGCGACGCGACCGTGCTGACGACGATCGTGTCGCAGGACCCGATCGACATCTACTTCGATGTCGACGAGGCAAGCTACCTGCGCTATACGCGCGAGGCGCAAAAAAGCGGCGGCAGTGCGTCGTCGCGGCAGGTCGCGATCGCGCTGCCGGGCGATGCGCAGCCGTCGCTGACGGGCACGATGGATTTCGTCGACAACCGCCTCGACGACTCGACCGGCACGCTGCGGCAACGCGCACGCGTCGCGAATCCGGACCGGCGCCTGAGCCCCGGCCAGTTCGGCCGCGTTTATCTGTCGAGCCGCGTCGCGCATCACGCGCTGCTCGTGCCGGATGCGGCCGTCGCGACCGATGCGACGCGCCGCGTGCTGTATTTCGTCGACGCGAACGGCACCGTCGCGATGCGCCCGGTGACGCCCGGCCGCCTGTACGGCAACCTGCGCGAAATCGATGCGGGGCTGAACGCGGGCGACCGCGTGATCGTCGACGGCTTCCAGCGCGTGCAGGCCGGCGACAAGGTCAAGGCCGTGCCGCGCGCGATCGAAGCTGCCACGTTGGCCCGCGCGGCGAGCGGCACGACCGGGAGCGCGCAATGAACCTCGGCCGTCTGTCCGTCCAGCAACCGGTGCTCGCGATCGTCCTGTCCATCGTGCTGACCATCGCCGGTGCGCTGGCCTATTTCTCGCTCGCGGTGTCCGAGTATCCGGACATCGCGCCGCCGACCGTCGTGATCCAGGCGACCTATCCGGGCGCGTCCGCGGAAACGGTGTCGCAAACGGTGTCGACGCCGATCGAACTCGAAGTAAACGGCGTGGAAGACATGCTGTACATGTACAGCCAGGCGACGTCCGACGGCAGCCTGAACATCACCGTGACGTTCAAGCCCGGCACCGACGTCGACAAGGCTCAGGTGCTCGTGCAGAACCGCGTCGCGCTCGCGACGCCGCGCCTGCCGGAGCCCGTGCAGCGCAGCGGCGTGTCGGTGCGCAAGTCGTCGCCGACGCAGCTCGGCACGATCTTCCTGTACTCGCCGGACCAGCGCTACGATCCGCTGTACGTGTCGAACTACGCGATCCGCGACGTCGCGGACGTGCTGAAGCGAATCGAGGGCGTCGGCGACATCAACCCGCTCGGCGCGCGCGAATACTCGATGCGCATCTGGCTCGATCCCGAACGCGTGGCGTCGTTCGGCCTGAGCCCCGGCGACCTGATCGCCGCGGTGCGGGCGCAGAACACGCAGCTCGCGGGCGGCGTGGTCGCGCAGGCGCCGATCACGAACCAGGCGTTCCAGCCGAACCTGATCTTCGAAGGGCGGCTCAAGCGCCCCGAGGATTTCAGCGACATCGTCGTCAAGCAGGGCAAGGACGGGCGGCTCGTGCGGCTGAAGGATGTTGCGCGCGTCGAGGTCGGCGCACTCGCGTATGCGACCGACAGCTACATGCTGCGCCACCCGACGATCGCGTTGCAGGTGCTGCAGCAGCCCGGCGCGAACGCGGTCGCGACGATGGATGCGGTCGAGAAGAAGATGGCCGAACTGGCCAGGGACTTCCCGAAGGGCATCGTCTACAACATCGGCTACAACCCGACCGCCTTCATCGGCGACAGCATCCACGAACTCGTCAAGACCATCTACGAAGCCGTCGTGCTCGTCGTGTTCGTCGTGCTGCTGTTCCTGCAGGGCTGGCGGCCGTCGATCATCCCGATCCTGTCGATTCCGGTGTCGCTCGTCGGCACGTTCGCGGCGATGGCCGCGCTCGGCTACTCGATCAACAACCTGACGCTGTTCGGCCTCGTGCTCGCGGTGGGGATCGTCGTCGACAACGCGATCGTCGTGGTCGAGAACGTCGAGCGGCACCTGTCGGCCGGTGCCGGGCCGCTCGACGCGACGCTGCTGACGATGAAGGAGGTGGGCGGCGCGCTGTTCGCGATCACGCTCGTGCTGTGCGCGGTGTTCGTGCCGACCTCGTTCATTCCGGGCATCTCGGGCCAGTTCTTCCGCCAGTTCGGTGTGACGATCGCCGTGTCGACCGCGATCTCGTTCTTCACGTCGGTGACGCTCGCGCCCGCACTCTCCGCGATGATGCTGAAAGCGCACACCGGCGATCACGATGGACCCGCACCGGCGTCGCGCCAGGCCGCGCCGTTCGCGCCGGCGATGCGCGTCGCGCGGCGCTTCTCGAACGCGTTCAACCGCGTGTTCCAGCGCCTGTCCGATGCGTATGGCCGGCTCGTCAGGAAGGTCGTGCGGATCATCCCGGCGATGGGCGTGCTGTACGTGGTGCTGATCGCCGCGACCGGCTACCTGCTCGTGTCGAGCCCGAAAGGCTTCATTCCCGCGCAGGACCGCGGCTACCTCGTCGTGCTCGTGCGGATGCCCGACGGCGCGACGCTCGAACGCACGAGCGCGGTCGCGCGCAAGATCGAGGACATCGCGCTGTCGGTGCCCGGTGTCGCACGCGTGCCGGTGTTCTCCGGCGTGAACGCGGCGACCGGCACGAACTCGGCGAACAGCGCCGGCCTGTTCCCGGTGTTCGAGCCCTGGCCCGAACGCAAGGCGCGCGGCCTGACGATCGACACGATCGCCGCCGAGATGCGCAAGCGGCTCGCGGCCGTCACCGAGGCGTCGATCGTCGTCGCGATGCCGCCGCCGGTGCAGGGCCTCGGCAGCACGGGCGGTTTCGCGATGCGGCTCGAAGACCGCAACGGCCTCGGCACCGCCGCGCTCGCGAAAGCGACGCAGGATCTGGTGGCGGCCGCGAACCGCACGCCCGGCATGGTCGGCGTCTATACGCCCTACTCCGCGACGAGCCCGCAGGTGCACGTCGAGCTCGACCGCGAGAAGGCCGAGATGCTCGGCGTGCCGAGCCAGGCCATCAACGACGCGGTCGAGACGTATTTCGGCTCGACCTACATCAACGACTTCAACATCGTCGGGCGCACCTATCGCGTGACCGCGCAGGCCGACCTGCCGTTCCGCGTCGGCGCCTCCGACCTCGCGCGGCTGAAGGTGCGCAACCGCGACGGCGAGATGGTGCCGATCGGCAGCGTCACTCGCATCGACGACACGCTCGGCGTCGATCGCGCACCGCGCTACAACCTGTATCCGGCCACCGAGATCAACGGCGATACGGCACCGGGCCTCGGTTCCGGCTTCGCGATCAAGACGATGGAATCGCTCGCGAAACAGGTGCTGCCGCGCGGCATTTCCTTCGAATGGACCGATCTGTCGTATCAGCAGACCACGGCCGGCAACACGGGGCTGCTCGTGTTTCCGCTGTGCGTACTGCTCGTCTACCTGGTGCTCGCCGCGCAGTACGGCAGCTGGAGCCTGCCCGTGTCGATCCTGCTGATCGTGCCGATGTGCCTGCTCGCCGCGTCGCTCGGCGTGCGCGCGCTCGGCCAGGACGTGAACATCCTCACGCAGATCGGCTTCATCGTGCTGGTCGGGCTCGCCGCGAAGAACGCGATCCTGATCGTCGAGGTCGCGCGGCAGCTGGAGGCCGACGGCACCGAACTCGTCGAGGCCGTCGTCGAAGCCTGCGTGCAGCGGCTGCGCCCGATCGTGATGACGTCGCTCGCGTTCATCCTCGGCGTGCTGCCGCTCGTGATCTCCGAAGGCGCCGGCGCGGAAATGCGTCAGGCGGTCGGCGCGGCCGTGTTCTTCGGGATGATCGGCGTGACGTTCTTCGGGCTGCTGTTTACGCCCGTGTTCTATGTGATGGTTCGCCGGCTCGCGTTGCGCAAGGCCGCTGTCGCGACCGTCGCGACGGAGGTGGTGCAATGAAGTTCGTTCGACTCGTGGCCGCGCTGTCCGCGGCGGCCGTCCTGACCGCGTGCACGAGCGCGCCGGTCGCCACCGTCACGCCGCCGCCGCTGGCCGCGACCTATGCGAACGCGGATCTCGCGGCCGGCGGCCCGGCCGCCGACACCGGCGCGTGGTGGCACGCTTTCCACGACCCGATCCTCGACCGGCTGGTCGACACGGCGCTCGCGAACAACCTCGACCTGCAGGCTGCGGTCGCACGCATCGACGCGGCGCGCGCGGTGCGGATCGGCGCGGCGGCGCAGTGGTTCCCTTCGGTCGACCTGAACGCGGGCGCCGGCCGCCAGCGGCTCTCCGCCTCGCAGGCATTCCCGACCGATACGCCGACGACCGGCAACGCGTTCGACCTGAATGCGAGCCTCGCGTGGGAAATCGACATCTTCGGGCGCATCCGCCAGGGCGTGTCGGCCGCCGACGCGGATATCGCGTCCGCGCAGAACGATGCGGCGGCCGTGCGGATCGCAACGATCGACGAAACCGTGCGCACCTACGTGACGGTGCGCGGGCTCGAGCAGCGGCTTGCGCTGGTCGAGGCCAACGCGTCGAGCCAGCGCAGCACCGAGGAATCGACGCGGCGCCTGTTCGCCGCGGGCGTCGTACCGATTGCCGACGTGGACCGCGCCGCCGCGCAGACGGAAACGACGCTGGCCGAGCTGCCCGCGCTGCAACTTCAGCGGCAGGCCGCGATCCACCGGCTGTCGATCATCACCGCGTCCACGCCGCAGGCCATCTATGCGCGCGTCGATCCGCCCGCGCCGGAACCGGTGTGGACAGCCGCCGCACCGGGCGTCGGCACGCCGGCCGACTTGCTGCGCCGCCGGCCCGACGTGCGCGCGGCCGAGGCGCGCGTCGTCGCCGCCTATGCACGGATCGGCGTGGCGGAGGCCGACCTGAAGCCGCACCTGCAACTGATCGGCGTGATCGGTGCGGCGATCGACGGCTTCTCGGGCGCGACGCTCGCGCGTTCGCTCGCATGGATGGCCGGCGCCGGCGCGAGCGCGCCGCTGTTCGACGGCGGGCGCCGGCGCAGCGTCGTCGCGTTGCGCCAAGCGCAGGCCGCACAGGCGGTCGCCGCGTATCGCTCGACGGTGCTGACAGCCGTCGGCGACGTCGAGACGTCGATTGCCGCCACCGCCCGCGATCACAGCCGGACCGAGCGCCTCGAACGCGCGGTGTCGAACGCGCGCGGCGCCTATACGCAGATCAACCGCTCGTGGCGCAGCGGCGAATCGGCGTTCATCGATACGCTGGAGGTGCAGCGTTCGCTGCTCGCGGCCGAGGATTCGCTCGCGCAGGCGCGCACCGAGGAAATGCTCGGCCGGGTCAGGCTGATGACTGCGCTGGGGCAGTAGGCGCGCGGTTCAGGTGCGACCGCTGCCGCGCATCGGTCGATACGCAAAGGGCGGCGGGTTCGATGTGACTCGAACCCGCCGCCCTTTTGCATGTTGCGTGGCCAGCTGCGTGCGGCACCGGCTCAGTCGATGTCGCCGCCGTCCTTCAACTGCGCGCTCAAGTAGTCGAGAAAACTGACGATGCGCGACGACAGTGTCGCATTGCGATAGAACACCGCGTGAATCGGCTGGCGGAACTCGACGGTATCGTCGACGAGCAGCTCGACGAGGCTGCCGTCGCGACGATGCGTGCCCGTCATGTAGTCGGCCAGGCACACGATGCCGGCGCCACTGAGCGCGAGCGTCAGCAGCGTCTCGCCGCTCGACGCCCGCAGCGCCGGATGAATCCGGTACACGCCGCCGTCGGCGGTATGCAACGGCCAGTGGTTCAGCGTTTCCGGCTGCACGAAGCCGAGCAGCGCATGGTTCACGAGATCGGCGACGCTCGTCGGCACGCCGGCTTTCTCCAGATAGGCCGGGCTCGCCAGGATGCGCAGCCGGCTGCTGCCGAGCCGGCGCGCATGCAGCGTCGAATCGCGCAGCTCGCCGATCCGGATCGCCACATCGGTGCGCTGTTCGAGCAGGTCGATGATCTCGTCGCTCGTATGGAGTTCGGCCGTGATCGCCGGATAGGCTTCGCGGAAGCCGGGCATCATCGGCGCGATCACATGCTGCATGAACGGCATCGCCGCGTTGATCCGCAAGCGCCCGGACGGCGTCTCGCGCTGGCTGACGATCTGTTCCTCGGCAAACTCGACCGACGCGATGATGTCGCGCGCGTAGTCGAGAAAAAGCTTGCCCTCGTCGGTCAATTCGAGGCGGCGCGTCGTGCGGCGGATCAGCGTCGTGTCGAGCTTCTCCTCGAGGCGCCGCAGGATCCGGCTCATCACCGAGGTCGGTTGATGCAGCTTGTCGGCCGCACCCGTCAGCGAACCGGTATCGGCGATGGTCACGAACGCGAGCATCTCGTCGAGGGTCGTCTTCATGGTCGGCAACCTTCCGCGGTTTCAGAAACCGCCACGATAGTGCCGCCGCGCCACTTTGATAAGCCGGCGCGCGCGCGAATCACAGTTGATTTCGGTTCAATGATTCGCGGCGACTATTGTCCGAACAATCCGGCATGAAGCGGGAGGCCGCATACGCAAACGCGCCCGGGCGGGCGCGCTTTTCGTCAGACAAGGCAACGCCGCGTCAGGCCGCGACGGGCATCTCGTCGCGAATCCAGTCGAGCATCGCGCCGTGCGTCGGCGCCCACCGGAGTTCCTGCCGCGCGCGCAACGCCTTCACGCGGCTGTTCGACGCGAGCGAGTAATGCGCGCGCGAATGGCCGAGCGCCCGCGCCGCATCCGCGATGTCCCATTCGACGATGGACGGCAAGCCGAGCCGCTCGCCGAGCGCATGGCCGATTTCCGCGAACGACGCTTCGCCGTTTTCCGCGAAGTAGAACGCACCGGGCGGCGCGGCATCGATCGCGCGCAGATACAGATCGGCGACATCGGCGACGTGCACGTTCGACCAGCGGTTCAGCCCCTTGCCGATCACGCGCACCGCGCCGGCATCGCGCGCGATCGCCGCGAGCAGCGGCAGCTGCGCGCTGTCGCGGCGGATGCCGAGGCCGTCGCCGTAGATCATGCTGTTGCAGATCACGGCCGAACGGATGCCGAGGCTGGCCGACGACATCACGAGCCGGTCGATCGCGCGGCGCTCGGCCTTCGCGGGTTTGACGACGGGCGTCGTCTCGTCGAATACGGGGGCATCGCCATGCGCGCCTTGTGCGTCGTCCGCGATCACGCTGGTGCCGCTCGTATGCACGAACGTCTTGCCCGAGCCGCTCAGCGCGGCGATGATCGCCTCGACGGCCGCACGGTGATCGCTGCTCGCCGCGTTGACGACGCAGTCCGCGTCGCGCGCGAACGCGTGCAGCAGCGCCGAGTCGTCGAGCGTGCCGACGACCGGCATGATGCCGGCCGCCGCGAGTTTCGCGGCGTTGTCGCCGTCGCGCGTCAAGCCGGTGACGACGTGCCCTGCCGAGACGAGCCGCGCGGCCACCGAGCCGCCGATGTAGCCACTCGCGCCCGTCACGAATATCCTGATGCCTTTCATCTGCTGCTCCGAGAGCGAGACAGTCGGTACGGCACACGTCTCGCGAAATGTCGTGCGTCGCAGTATCGGCGGCCGGCGTTGCGCGAGGAAGGGCAGCGTCGCGAAAACAGTTTTGAGCGCAACGGGATGATCGGCCGCGTCAGACGAATCCCTCGTCGACCAGCGTGCAGCCGTTCGCGGTGATTTCGTGCCGCTGGCCCGAGCCGCCGGCCACACGGCTCCAGCTTTCGGACACGAGCATCGCCGCATCGCCGTCCGTGTGCAGCGCATAGCCGAATCCGCCATACATGCCCGGCACGGCGAACCACATGCGTTCGGCCTGCGCGTCGAGTTCGAGTAGCGGTTCGAGTTCGGGCAGGCGCAGCGCGTCGACGCGCAAATGTGCGATGCGGCCGAGCATCATCGCGTGGAAATGGCGCTGGATGGCGAACAGCGTGGCGTCGGGCACGAAGCGTCGCGGCTGCGGCGCCAGCAGGTCGACCAGATGCCGATGCCCGCGCCGCCCGGCGATATCGACCGGGCGCTCGCCGTGGGCATCGCGCAGCATGCGCCACGCACCGAGCCGCAACAGTTCGGCGACGACCGCCTTCGGTGCGCCGCCGCAGGCAGCCTGATGCAGCGGCGCACGAAGCGACGTGCCGCCGAGCCGGGTCGCGTTGACGAGCGCACGCTCCTTCGCGACGAGCGCAAGCATCGTCGCCCAGTCGCCGTTCCTGGCCGCGTCCGCCAGCGCGTGCCGGGTCGCGACCTGCGCGTCGCCGAGCACGTCGGCGCCCGTGATGCCGTCCCATGTGATGCTCAACCGGATCTCCTCGTGTGTCGCGTTCGCGTGATCGCGTCGATCGCCCATCATAAGCGTTCGTCGCGGCTGCGCGATCGCGCGGCGCTGCTTCGGGTCGGGATTTCCCGGCGCCCGATCGGGCCACTGCCCGCACCGGCCCGTCGATCTGCGATGATGTCGGACGCGAGGCCACGCATCGCGATCGCCTCGCACGGGCGCGCCGCACGCGCCCCCGATCCATCCACCCCGACGAAGCATGCCCATCATGATCGACGTTTCCTCCATCACCGACGCGTTCGCCCCGGGCGGCGAGCCCACGCAGTACCGCGTATCGCCCGAGAAACTGATTTCCGGCGATCCGCTGCAGACGCTCACACCCGGCTTCGCGAGTCCGTGCGGCCGCTTCTCGACCGGCATCTGGGAAAGCACACCCGGCTGCTGGCACGTCGCGTACACCGAAGCGGAATACTGCGAGATCCTCGAAGGCACGTCGGTGATCACCGACCTCGAAGGCAACCGGAAGACCCTGCGTGCCGGCCATCGTTTCGTGATTCCGCCGGGCTTTCGGGGCACGTGGGAAGTCGTCGAACGCACGCGGAAGATCTTCGTCGCGTACGACGAGCAGCCGCCCGAATGAGTGGCGAGCGGGCGCGATCGACGCGGCATTGCACGACAGGTCGACGATCCGCCAGCCGCGCTGCATCGCCGCCGTGCGCAATCGTTCGTCCGGATTCGTCGCGACCGCATCGGTCGCCTTCCCGACAGCTCGGCACGCCGGCCGTGCGGCACGACCGGCGTGCCGGCGGAAATGTTACCGCCGGCCGTCGAGCGCCCCGAGAATCCCGTACGCGGCCTTTACGCGGTCTTCGTTCGGAAAGCTGCGGTTCGCGAGCATCACGATCGCGATCCGCTTCGACGGGACGAACGCGACATAGGTGCTGAAGCCGTTGGTCGAGCCCGTCTTGTTGATCCACGTATTCGCGCTCGGCGCGAGCGGCGGCTTGATCGCGGAGGCCGGCAACCCGTCGCGCAGCATCTTCATCGAGTTGCCTTCGAGCAGCGTCGGCAGCGCGACCGGATACGGATACTGTTCCCAGATCAGGTCCTGCGTCAGCGGCCCCGCGCGGAAATAGCCGGTGTGGGTGCGTTCGAGCGCGCGCTGCAGGCGCGGCGCGGTTTCGATCAGCCCCATGTTCGCCTGCACGAAGCGCAGCAGGTCGGCCGCCGTGGTCCGCACGCCGTAGGCCGGCTGCCACAGCATGCCGCCCGTCATCCGGATCGGCTTGCCGTCCTGCGTATAACCCTGTGCATAGTCGGCCTGACGTGCTTCCGGCACGTTGATGTACGTGTGCGTCATGCCGAGCGCGGGAAAGAGCCGCTGCTCCATCAGCACCGCGAAATCCTTGTGCATCGCCTTCGCGGTGAGCCACCCGAGCATGCCGACCGACACGTTCGAATACGTCCGGTACGTACCCGGCGCATGCGCGGGCCGCCACGCGTCGAGATAGCGGATCAGCCCCGCGTCGTCGCGGATGCTGTCCGGCACCTGCACCGGCATGCCGCCGGACGTGTGCGTACCGAGATCGAGCAGCGTCACGACACCGAACGGCTTGCCCTGCAGGGCGGGCAGGTACTTGCCGACCGGGTCGGCCAGCGACAGTTCGCCGCCCTCCTGCGCGTCGGCCGCGAGCGTCGCGGTCAGCGTCTTGCTGACCGAGCCGATTTCGAACAGCGTGTCGCCGGTGACGGGCTTGCCGGTTTGCGTCGACATCACGCCGTAGTCGAACACGTAGGGCTTGCCGTCGGCGACGATGCCGACCGCCATGCCGGGAATCGCGTACTGCTTCATCAGCGGCGCGATGTGACGGGTCACGGTGTCGTGGAGGTCGTCCGGGGTGGCGGCGGCCGCGCGGCCGGCCGTGGCGGTGACGCACGCGGCGACGAGCAGGGTCGCGGCGAAGCGTGTCGCGTTGAATCGCATGGTTGCGGTTCCTTCGATTTCTGATGGTTGCGTGGACAACAGATCCGGTCGCGCCATGCGGAAATCGCAGCGGCCGGCCTGCCGAAGCAGGACTATCCGCTGTAAGCCGTCCGTCAACAATCGACGTTATGTTGATCGAGCCTAAAGAAAAACTTATGGGATTGGCGAAGGAGTGGATGACCGCTGCCGCCGGCGCGGCGTGCTCGATGGTTTGCGGGGAACGTCGAACGGCACCGTCGCGTGCACTGCCACGAACGCGACACGTCGATGACGTTGCCGTGCAAACGGGTCACGGCGCCGACAACACGACGGCTCGAGCGCGTTACCCCGGCAACTGGTCCAGAAACCCCAGCATCGCCGCGTTGAACCGCGCGGGCCGCTGCAGCGGCGCGAAATGGCTCACGCCGGGCAGGATCGTCAGCGTCGCGCCCGGGATCGTGCGCGCCAGGTACGCCGCATGCTCGGGCCGGATGAATTCGTCGTGCTCGCCCAGCACGATCGTGACCGGCACGGCGATCGCCGCGAGATCCTCCGCGCTGTAATCCGGTTGCGTGCGCATCATTTCGCTGACGGCCGCGACGAATGCGTCGAACTCGCCCGGTGTCGCGGAAAGCGCCGCATAGTCCTTGCGATGCCGCGCGAAGCAGCGGTCGAGCAGCGGGCCCGGCACGATCTCCTTCGTGCCGCCCGGGTCCATGTTGCATGCGAAGAAGAACACGCCGGCCGCGCGTTCCGGCGCGCGATCGGCCAGCACGAGCGCGATGCACGCGCCGTCGCTCCAGCCGACGAAGCGCGCACGGTCGACGTGCAGCGCATCGAGCACCGCGAGCACGTCCGACGCCATGCGTTCGTAGGAATAGGGTTGCGCATCGCGCGTGCTGCGGCCGTGGCCGCGGCTGTCGATCACGATCGCGCGGTAGCCGGCCGCGAGCAGCGCCGGCACCTGGTTGCCCCAGTTGCCGCCGTGGCCAAGGCCGCCGTGCAGCAGCACGACCGGCGGGCCGTGGCCGAACGACGCGTGCCAGATGCGCGCGCCGTCGTGTTCGAGCCATCCTTGCGCGTCGGCCGCCGGCAGCGGCGTGCCGCCTTGCGCGTCGAAGCGGACGAGGTCGTCGTCGTCGAGTTCCGCATCCATCGTTCTGTCGTCCTGTCGAGGGAGACGTGCTTGCGATTGTAATGCGTGCGGCCGACGCGGCCGCACCCGCTCAGGCCTGCGTCGACACCAGCCCGCCCGCCGACGAGCCGCCCGTCTTCTCGATCGCCGCCGCGAGTTGCGAGATCGCGGTCGCCAGCGCCCCCGCGATCGCGCCGGCTTCCGCGCTCAGCGACTGCTGTTCGACCGCCGCGGCCGGGTCGTCCTTCGCGCGCTGCGCCGCGCTCGCCATCTGGCGCTCGATCGTGGCCAGCTGCTTCTGCAACCGGTCGATCAACGCTTTCAGCTGCGCGACCGCCGGGTCGTCGGACGACGCGCCCGATGCGCCGAGCGTTTCGCCGGTGGCACCGGTCGAACCCTGCGCACCGGAAGTGCCTGCCGGACTCGTCGTACCCGTCGCGCCCGCGGCATTCGTCGCGCCATCGGTGGATGACGTCGCGGCGGGCGCGGCCGACGAAGCGTTCGCGCCAGGGCTGGTGTCCGCCAGCGAGGTGCGCGTGGTCGTGGAGAAATCGATCTGCATCGTGTCGGTCCCTGTGTCGGTAAGCGAATCGTGGCTGGGGGCGAAATTACCTTCCAACTCGTTTACGGCATTCGTCACACGAAACTTGAGTATCGGGGCCAGACAGATTTGGCTGAAGATCGCCGGTTTTGGTCGCGAAAGGGCCAGATTCGCGGCACCGCAGCGCTGATAAAATCGCGGCTTCGCCGGCGGAAGTCGCGCGCCCGCTGCCCCGGCGCACGAGCGCGCAACGCCGCCGGTTATCGACTCCCGCCCTTCCGGGCGCGGCACGCGACACGTGCCGACGCCGCGGTCGCGGCTGCGCGGGTCGCTTTTTCCGTTCGCCTGCGAGCCCCGCTCGCCGCTTCAAGCGGCGAACGCCGTCCGGCGCGCGCTCACTTCATCACGCATTCGAGGAACACACGATGGCCCGCATCGGCGCCTTCTGCATCACGACGTGGCTTGCCGCCGCGATTCTCTACTTCGGCCAGCACTCCGTCGCGATGATCGTGTTGAGCGGTGTCGTCGTGTTCGGCGGATTCGACCTGCTGCGTCCGTAAGCGCGCAGGGCCACGCGGCCGCGCCCGGTCGCGACGGCCGGCGCGACTGTGATAGCCTCTCCCGCACCCGCACCGTCTGTCACGCGCACGCCTTGCCGGCAACCAGGAGAACGGAATTTGAATCATGGTTCGAACCGCCACCCGGCCGCCCTCGCCTGCAAGGTGTGCTCGGCCCGCGCGCCCATCTGCGGGCTGGTCGATTTCTCGCGCTGCGGCGCCGACTTCATTGCCGGGAAGAAAGTCGACCCGTATGCGGGCGTGCCGGTCTACTACCATGCTTGCGAGCAATGCGGCTTCACGTGGGCGCCCATGTTCGACAGCTGGACCCACGACGATTTCGCGCAGCATGTCTATAACGCCGACTATGCGCGCCACGATCCCGAGTATCTCGAGATCCGTCCGCAGCAGCATGCCGACCTGATCTGCACCAGTTTCGCGGAAATGCGGGAAGGCCGGATTCTCGATTTCGGCTCGGGGCTGGGCTTGCTGGAACGGAAACTGGCGTCGCGCGGCTTCACGGACATAACGTCGTACGATCCGTTCTCGCACCCGGTTCCGCCCGAAGGCACGTTCGACACGATCCTGTCGTTCGAGGTGTTCGAGCATCATCCGGCGCCGTTCGACCTCTTCGACCAGATCATGCGTTACCGGAAACGCGACGGCGCGCTGCTGTTCCAGACGTCGCTGATCAGCCGGGAGATCATCGAGCGCGGCATCGAGCAGTGGTGGTACTGCGTGCCGCGCAACGGGCACATCTCGTTTCACACGCCGCAGTCCCTGACGCTGCTTGCCCAGCGCCACGGGCTCGAATACGGCGCGTTCAGTCCCGAGCTGCACGTCGTCTTCGATCGCGCGGCGACACCGCGCTGGCTCGACAGGTTTCTCAAGCCGTAACGGCGCGCCGGCGATCGGGCGTGCGACGAACGCCGCGTGCCTTCACGCGGCGCTTGAACGGCTCGCTGCCGCTTGCACGGCACGCGCCCACGCCGCCGTCAGCACTTCGCGAACGTCGGCACCGCCGGATCGACCGCCAGCGCACGTTCGTTGAAAACGACCGGCACCCCAGCAGCCCCGAGCTTGCAGTTCCCGCGGTCGAGCCGCCACCCGTCGATCCGCAGCGCGACGCGCGACACCGGCGCGCCGCTTGCATGCGGCAGGTCGATCGTGATCCGCCGCTTCGCGCCCGGGATCAGGTTCAGGTAGTTGTCGCTATAGAACGCGGGCAGCAGGCGCGCGCCAGTCGACGGATCGAATACTTGCAGGTGGGTCATCAATGCGACGCTTGCGCCGATATTAGCGACATCGACCGTGATGCGCGTGGTCATGTTGTCCGCCTCGGATGCGCTGGCCCCGACGGCAACCGCCGCGCCCGGCATCGTGTCGAGCGACGCATACGACGCGTCGCCGCCGTCGCGTTGCCGCCAGTAGACGTTCTCCGCGAGCGTATTGCCGCCCGAATCGGTCAGCGCGAGCGACACGATGCATACGTCCGACTTCGCGGCGGCCATCGCGGCCTTCAGGTTCGCCACCACACGATACGACGCCCGTGCGGCGCCGCCGACATCGGCCGTGCTCCGGCTGCTCAACGTGCCGTCCAGGTTGTACACGCGCATTTCAACGCTGCCGGTGACGGCTGCCGCCGTGTGATTCGCGATCGTCACGTCGGCCGTAGCCGCATCGAGGATCACATTCACGCGGCGACACCCGTGCTGAACCGCGAAGAACGACGAATGCTCCTCGAGATCGTGGCTGTACATCTGCCAGACGAAGCTCGGTTGAGACGGGTTCGTCATCCACATGATCACGCCGGTGGCAGGTGACGTAATCTCCCCGGCCACCGGGCCGATCATCACGGCCGCGTTTGCTTCGTAGATCGAACGGATACACTCGTAGTTCATCATCTGCGCCTTGCGCACGAAATCGGCGAGGTTCCGAATCGTGCCGTAACGCTGGCCGGTCATCGCGATGTAGCCGGCGCCACCCGGCACGTTAGCCAAATACGCGCCGTTGCCGTTCATGTCGCGGTCGGCCCAAAAGTTGTCGGGGCACTCGTACGAACCGGGCGGCAGCATCGCTTCGACGAATTCCAGCGTCGGGATCGAATGGGAGCCGACCTCGTTGTGGAACGGGATCGACGTTTTGCCGTAGTAGCGGTTGAACGCATCCTGAGGCGATGCCCAGTTATACGGGCCGCCGGACGAATAACCGTTCACGGCACCTGAACCCGTATCGCCAGCCGAACTCGTGAGGCACAGGCGCTGCGGGTCCAGCCTGGCGACGAGTTTGTCGAGCCCCGCTACGACCGCATCTGGCGGCGAGCCTTCGTTGCCGCCGCACCAGAGCACAATAGATGGTCGATAGCGGTTGCGGGCAATCACATCGCGAATGTTGTCGAGATCACGCTGCACGTTGGCGGGGCCCGATGTCCCCCCTTCGGTCGAGAAGAAAAAATCCTGCCACACGAGGATCCCGTAGCGGTCGCACGCATCGAAGAAATCGTCGCTCGTACTCTGCCCGTTCCAGTTGCGGATCAGGTTCAGGTTCGCATCGCGATGCAGCCGCACCTGGTTGAACAGCCGTTCGCGCGGAATGCGCTTCAACGCTTCGTCAAGCCCCCAGTTGCCGCCCATCACGAGAATCGGCAGGCCGTTGACGGTGATGCTCAACTCCGGACCATTACCGATATCGCGCGTATATTCGATGCGACGCAGGCCGATATTCAGCGTGCGTTCATCCGACAGCACACGCCCGACCTTGATCCCGACGGTCACCGCGTAGAGATTCGGATCGCCATATCCGTTCGGCCACCACAGGCGCGGCTGCTTGATCGACAGCGCCGCGATGTCCGCCGACGTGAGCGACACCTTCGTCGTAGTGTTCGACGCAGGAATCTCGATGTCGTGGGTGAACGTCACGCCGTTACCGATGCTGCCGACGATCGTCGCGACGATGTCGTGACCGGAGCCGTTGTCCAGCTCGAGATCGAGCCGCAACTCGGCCCACGACAGATCGTCGAGCAGCGTATGCGCAACGTTCATCGCCGCGATGCGCACCGCACCGGTCGTGAACCACGAAACCGGCTGCCAGATGCCAAGGTTGCGATCGGGGATCGTCGGCAGCCAGTCCCAGCCAGCCGAGCAGAAAAACGTCGGGCCATTTTTCAGCGTGTTGCCGGTCGGGCCGCCGTTGCGGCCGCCGCGCGTGACGCCGCTCTTGTAGTTCGGAAGCAGCGGCCCTTCCGAAAAATCCAGCTTGACGACACGCACCGCCAGATTGGCCGTGCCGCCCGCCTGCGGCACAAGCCGCGAGATGTCGAATTCGCCCTGCTTGAACGCACCTTCGAGCCGGCCGGCGAGCGCGCCGTTCAGCCAGATTTCCGCACAATAGTTGATGCCGCCGAAATGAAGCCACAGCCGCTGTCCCAGTTGCCGGGCCGGCGCCGCGAACGTGGTGCGGTACCAGTAATCGGTGTCCTTCAGCGTATCGGGAATGACATCGGTAACGATTTGTCCGTAGAACGGATCGGGGTACTTACGGTTGACGATCATGCTGTTCAGCACGGTGCCGGGTACCGTCGCCGGTGCCATGCCCGTCACGTCGGCGGCACCCGACAGTTGCGCGCCGGTCGCACCCGGCATGCTGCTCGCCGACGCGAACGTCCAGTTCTGCGTGAGTTCCTGCGAGGCCAGCAACGCGCGTTCCGGATCGGGTGGCACACCCGGCACCGCCGGCGGGATCGTCGCCGCCCCATCGGCACCCGGCGTGCCGGGCACGGCCGCCGTGGAGTCCATATCACCATTACACCCGGCCAGCCAGCTCGTGCTGACCAGCGCAGCACTGTAGGTCAGGAATTTCCGGCGCTCTTTCGATTTCATGTCGTTACCTTCCTCTGATAGTGTCGTCTCGACGGGCGCACACGGGGCCAACCCGGTGCGCGCCCGTCGCTTTCATCGCGCGCCGGCCTGGCGCATGCCCGTCGCGGCCGGCGGGCTGCCCGCCGTCATCTGCGTGTAGTCCGCGTTCGGACCCGATGGCGGCGTCAGGTTGTCAGCGGCCGCCCATTGCGTCGGCGTCGCTGACAGCGCGTAGTTCATCGTCCCGCCGCCTGCGATCTTGCCCAGCGGCAGCCACGAACCCGCGTAGTCCGAACCATTGACCTTCAGCGACTGGATGTAGGGGAACGCGGCGTGGCCGGTATCGTCGGCCGCGACCTGCTTGTCGCTGTCAAGACGCAGCGTCTTGCCGTTGCCGAGCCAGACGGTGATTCCGCTGAATTGCGGTGTCGACAACGCAAGACCGGCTTCCGACGGAATGACCGGGAACATGCCGAGCGTCGCCCACACGTACCAGCTCGACGTCGCGCCCATGTCATCGTTGCCGGGCAGGCCGTCGCGCCGGATCGTGAAGGTCTGCGCCATGATGATCGGCAGGATGTACTGCGCGCCGCTCGGTTGCCCGGCCCAGTTGTATCCCCACGGCGACTGGAACGACGGTTCGTTGCCGATGTACAGACCAGTGGACGATTCGCCGCCGTTCAGGTTGCGGGAAGTCGGCACGGTCGAGTACGGCGTCGTGATCGAGAACAGCGCGTTCAGCCGCGTGACGGCCGCCTGCTTGCCGCCGATCGCGCCGATCAGCGCGGACCAGTCCTGCGCGAACGACCAGAAGTAGTTTGGCTCCGTTGATTCGTGGAACGCGCCGGGAATCAGCGTACCCAGCGTGCCGGACGCAGCGCCGGCCGGCGGTGCGTTGCGCGCGGCGATCACTTTGTTGCTGTAGTCGAAGATGTTTCGCCACCATCCTGCCCGCATGTAGAGCGTGTTGATGTTGTCGGAAGTGACTCCGACGGACGGCGCGTTCAGTACGCCAGGCGGCAAGGCCTGCAGGAAGGCCGCTGCCGAGCGGTCACTCAGCACGCGCTCGATGGTCGCGGACGACGCATGCCCGTCGTCGTCCGGGGACAGGTAGTGGGCCGTCAGGAAATTCAGGAGCCCCGGCGCGCTCAAGCGGTCGTTGCAAGCACTCGACGGATCGAACACGGACTGCTTCGTCAGCCGTGCGGCCGATACCAGATCGAAATCGGTTGCACCGAACTTGTAGGAACCCGCGATCACGTTCAGCGCGTTGTCGCCCGACATCGGCGTCGAATCGTCACTGCCGTCGACCCAGTGCGGGAAGGCGCCGCACTGCAGTCCGTCGACGACCAGCGATTGCATCATGTCGCTCGCTTCCTTCGGCGCGAGCAGCGCAAGCAACTGCGCTTGCGAGCGATACGTATCCCAGAACGACAAGCCGGTGTAGTGGTTGCCATATCCGCGCGTCGAGCCGTCGGCGTGGCGATACGTGTAATTCTTGACGTTCGCGGTATCGCGCTTTGGAACGCCCCCGGTTCTGTCTATATCGTTGGAATAGTTGAACGGACTGTCCGGATCATTGGGCTGACGCATGCTCCGGAAATCGCCGTTCGTGTCGCTGTAGAGCGTCGGCGCGCTGAACACGTGATAAAGCGCGGTGTAGAACTTCGTGAGATTCGTCTTCTGCGTCGGATTCAGCGATGTGGCGTTCCCGGCGTCGTCGATCTGAATCGTATTGAGCCGGTCGTTCCACAGTGCCGATGCCTGCGCACGCGCATCGTCGAACGCCAGCTTTCCGCCCTCGGCATTCAGGTTGGCCTGGGCGTTCTCCGCGCTGACGGATGAAATGCCGACCCTCACGGTAACGGTCTTGTCCACCTTGGTCAGGTCGAACTGCAGCGTCGCTGCGCCGTCGCTGGCGACATTCACCGACGACGTGCCCGATTGCTTGCGCAGCGGCTTGTCGAAAGTTGCGTAGAAGTACACGGGGGCATTCCATCGCGTACCCCACGGCGTACAAAATGCGGGAGCGACTGCCTGGCCGCTCATCGACTTGCCGTCGCTGGCGATCGACAGCGCGACATTCTCGGCGGCGATCGGCGTGCTGCCCCACGCGTTGCTGTTGCCGTTCAGCTTCGCATCGATCGAGAAGAAACCCTTGTCCTTGTCCGTATAGGTGAAACGGGCGACACCGGAGCGCGCCGTCGCGCTCATCTCGGCCAGAATGCCGTTGGCGAGACGCACCTTGTAGTACCCGGGTTGGGCGGCTTCGTTGGAATAGTTGTACCCGATACCGGTCGGCGAGCCGTTGGCTGCAAGGGCATTTGCCCCGTCGGTCGGCAGCATCGCGACCGTGCCCTGCCCGGGGCAACCGACACCGCTCAGGTGCGTGACGCTAAAGAAGTGAATCGTGCCGCTCGATCCGCCGGACGACAGATACCCGCCCGATCCGTTGAAGTTGTACCGCGGCGTATTCGGCCCGAACGTCACCATGCCGAACGGCACCGTCGCGCCCGGGTTCACGTTGCCTGCGTACCCAGAGTCGGCGTTGACCTGCGTACCGATGAGCGGGTTGACGAACTGGGTCAGCTGCATGTTGGTGCGTTTGGGCGGCGCCGGCTGATCGGGCTGCGACGGCCGGGAGGGGTCCGAGGACGGCGGCACGGCCGACGGCGTGTCTCCCGCGCCGTTGCTGGCCGTCTGAACGCTGTTCACGTCGTCGCCGCCGCACGCGGCAAGCGCCGCGCAAGTCAGCGCGGCGACGAGCAAGAGTCGTGTATTTTTCATTTTTTGTTTAGTACCGTTAATTAAAACGATTGTTCCGGTGCCGCGATCATCCGGCACGCCGCACGGCTGGCGGCCCTGCACGGCGCATCGATGCCACGCGGCGTGACGTCGCCTGGTCCCCTCAGGCGACGTCACGCTGACTCGTTACATGCGAATACCCCGCGACGATCATTGCCGCCGCAACCATCGCTTCCGCCGCCCTGTTTCCGGGAACGTTACATCCTTCCCAGTGGCTTACAGTGCAACAGCAACTGTTTATTCACCACGAGAAGTTTCCCGAATTTTCAGTTTGTTTAACTAAACAAACGGGCGTTAATCAGATCGGGATACGCATCCCCGCCATTTGTTGCGTTGCAACGGCGGCGCACCGGGAGGTGCATTGACAGGCGCCCGGCGAACCCGGGCGCCGCATGAACGTGAAGAACGGGACGAACGGATGCCGTGCGCGTCAGCGCGGCAACGTCCGCAACGACGACGGCCCGCCCGTCAGCGCGATCCGCTTGCCCGTATCGCGCAGCTTGCCGCCTTCCACCGCATAGAACGCCAGTTGCCGCTCGACGTTGAACTGCACGATCACGTGCCGGCTGTCCGCGGTGAACACGATGCCTTGCGCGGCTTCGCCGCCGGGCACCTCGCTCACCTTCACGGCCTGCCCGTTACGGATTTCGAACAGCAGCACCTTGCCGATCTTGTGGCGGCCCGGATTGTCGGCCGTCAGGTTCGAACCGTCCATCGCCTGCACGGCGATCCACTTCCCGTCCGGCGAAATCGCGACGCCTTCCGGCAGCGACGGCACCGTCAGGTACTGGACCGTGCGGAACGGCACGCGCGACACATCGATCAGCGCGACCGAATCGGCATCGCCCGCGAGCGTGCCCGTATAACCCGGCAGCCCGGCCAGCCCCACGTTGCTGACGACGGCCCAGCGGTTGTCGCTCGACACGTCGATCGTGTAAGGCGCGACACCTGTGCTCAGGCGCGACCCGCTGTCGGTCACCTTGCCGTCGTCGATGTTCAACACCGCGATGCCCTGCTCGTCGCGCAGCGACACGAGCGCATGCTTGCCGTCGTGCGTGAAGCTGATCCCGGCCAGCCGCTTCTTGCCGATCTTCAGGCTGCCGTCGAGCGTCACCTGCGTGCCGTCGATGCGAAGGATCGACACGCTGCCGTCGACGTTCGCGACGAGCGCGAGCTTGCCCGAGCGGTCGATCGCGATCCCCTGCGGATGCGTGCCGAGCTCGATGCGCGTGACCGACGGCGGCGCGGCGTCGAGATTCACGACCTGCAGGAACGTGTCGAACACGAGCTGCTTCGCGGCCGTGTCGTAGCGCGTCGGCGCGCCGACAAGCGCGAGCTTCGCGTCGGGCGTGATCGCGACGGCCTGCGGCGGCCCCTGGATGCCGTTCTCGACGTCGACCTGCCGCGCGACCTTCGGCGGGAACGTGCTGGCGTCGAGCAGCGTCAGCGTGTCGGCGGGCGGCGACGCGAGATAGGTGTCGCGGCCCTCGACGCGCTGGTACTTGCCGTCGTTGCCGGACACGATCCAGTCGGCGGCGTGCGCGGCAACGGCCGTCGTGGCGAGCGTCAGCGCGGCGAGCAGGCGCGCGCTGCGCGGGCGGAAAGGATTCGAATGCATGGCGGTCGGTTCTCCGGATCGGTTGCGGATGCAATGGTTGGCTCGACCCTGCTGCTCGACGGGTCAAACCACCGCATGATGCCCGAAAGCCGCCAAATCCGGCGTCCCGCACCCGGTTCGTTTCGGTCAACCCGTCCGTCGCGCGCCGGACGGCCACTCGCCGACGTCGTCGAGCGGATACACCGGCCGCGCCAGCCGCTCGTAGTGAAACAGCCCGTAGTCCGAGCTCGTCACGCCGCGGCTGTCGCACTCGACCAGCGCGGCCGCGATCGGCACGAACACCGGCCGGCAATACATCCGCGATTTCAGCAGCAGGAAGCGTGCGCGGCGCGGATCGACGCCGACGCTCTCGAACACGCCGAGGTCCCACGGCTCCTGCGTACGCTCGGTGATGACGAGCGTGGCCGCGCCGATATCGAGCACGGCCGTGCGGCCCATGTACGCGCGCTGGCCCGTGTAAGTCGGCCCCGTGATCACGTATTCGCCGTCGGTGAGCGCACGCACGATGCCGGTCGCGCGAAACGGCTCGCGCCGCACGCCGCCGTGCGACGGCAGGCGGTTGCCGACCGACACCGTCACGGTCGCGCCGACTCCCGCGTCGATCAGCACCGCAACGGCCTGCGGGTCGCACAACGGCCCGCTGACGATCCCGTCCAGCCCGTGCGCGAGCGCGGCTTCGAGCAGGTCCATCGTGTCGCACGGGCCGCCCGACATGCAATTGTCGCCGTGATCGAGCATCAGCGCGGGGCGATCTGCGTCGCGCGCGAGCGCTGCCGCCTGCGCGACCGATTCGGCGAGCGGCGCGCTGCGATAGACGAATTCGTCGCGCGCGTCCCAGATCTGCCGCGCGATGCGCTCGGCCGCCGCGTCGGCCGCGGCGCGGTCGCCATCGGCCACGACGACGACGCTGATGCACGGCGCGGGAATGTCCGCGAGCGAGAAACCCGGCAGCACCGATACCGCGAGCATCCCGTCCGCCTCGGCCTCACGCGCGGCCTCCACCGCGCGCTTCATCGCGCCTTCCGCGCTCGCGCTGCGCAACGTCGACGTCATCAGCGGCGGCTGCCGCCACGCGAGCACGGGCCGCGCGCGACCGTGAAGCCGGTCGAATAGCAACCGCGCCGCATGCTCGCCCGTCTCGTACATGTCGACGTGCGGATAAGTCTTGAAACTGACGATCACGTCCGCGTGATCGATCATCTTCTGCGTGACGTTCGCGTGCAGGTCGAGCGCGACCGCGATCGGCGCATCGGGCAGCGCCGCGCGCACGCGTTCGAGCAGGTCGCCCTCGCCGTCCGCGCTCTGCTCGGCGACCATCGCGCCGTGCAGGTCGAGCATCACGGCATCGCAACCCGGCGCGGCCGCGACGATCGCATCGCAGATCGCCGCATACGCGTCGGCCGCGACCGGGCCGCTCGGGTTCGCGGCCGCCGATACGGGCGTGACGATCCCGGCACCTTCACGCTCGGCCGCGTCGAGGAACGCGGACATCGCGGTGCGCATCCCGCGATTCGCGCGATACGCATCATCGCCCCAGTCGGGGCCGTTGCGGCCGAACGCGGCGAGCGGCGTCGGCACCGGCGAGAACGTGTTCGTCTCGTGGTTCATCCGGGCGATCAGGATCTTCATCGTGTACTGCCCTCCACGTTCGCGGCCGTATCGCGTCGGCCCGCTGCCGTCTCCTTCACCCGCATCGTCGAACTCCCCTCAATCGATGAAACGATGAAACGACGCGGCACGCGCAGCGTGCCGTCGCCGGAATCGCGCCGCCGCCCGCCGGCTCGCTCGTCGCTTGTCGCTTGTCGTCGCGAATCGGGGCAGGGGCGCGCGTCGCTCAAGCGTACCCCGTCGTGCCTTTCGTCTCCAGATATTCGACGAGGCCGAACTCCGCATACTCGCGTCCGTTGCCCGAGCGCTTGTAGCCGCCGAACGGCGCAGCCGGGTTCCATGGCGGGTAGTTGATGTGGACATTGCCGACCCGCAGCCGTGCTGCGACCCGGCGCGCGCGCTCGAGGTCCTTCGTCTGCACGTATGCCGCAAGTCCGTAGACCGAATCGTTCGCGAGCGCGATCGCCTCGTCCTCGGTGCGGTAGGTCAGGATCGACAGCACCGGCCCGAAGATTTCCTCGCGCGCGATCGTCATGTCCGGCGTGACGTTGGAGAACACCGTCGGCTTCACGTAGAAACCGTCGCCGAGCCCGTCGGGCCGACCGGTGCCACCGGCGACGAGCGTCGCGCCTTCGTCTATCCCGCACTGGATCAGCTGCTGGATGCGGTCGAATTGCGTGCGGCTGACGACCGGCCCGATGCCCGTTTCCGTCGAACGCGGATCGCCGACGACGGTGCGCGCCGCCTCGTTGCGCGCCGCGGCCTCGGCTGCGGCAAGGTGGTCGACGTGCACGAACATCCGCGTCGGCGCGTTGCACGACTGCCCGCTGTTGCTGAAGCAACTGCGCGCACCGCGCGTGACCGCATCCTCGATGTCGGCATCGGGCAGGATCAGGTTCGGGCTCTTGCTGCCGAGTTCCTGGTGCACGCGCTTCACGGTATCGGCGGCCGCCTTCGCGACCTCGACACCCGCGCGCGTCGAACCGGTGAACGACACCATGTCGACCTCCGGATGCCGCGACAGCGCGTCGCCCACTTCGTGCCCGTAGCCGTGCACGAGGTTGAACACGCCCGGCGGCACGCCGGCTTCGTGCAGGATCTCCGCGAACAGGATCGCGCTGAACGGCGCGATCTCGCTCGGCTTGAGCACCATCGTGCAGCCGGCGGCGAGCGCCGGCGCGACCTTGCACACGATCTGGTTGATCGGCCAGTTCCATGGTGTGATCAGCGCGCACACGCCGATCGGCTCGTGCGATACCAGCAGCGAATCGGTCTGCGTGCTGAAGCGAAACGACTGCAGCGCGCGAATCGTCTGCTCCAGGTGCGCGGTGCCGACCGCCGCCTGCATCGCACGCGCGAATGCGATCGGTGCGCCCATCTCCTGGCTGATCGTCCGCGCGACCTCCTCGTAGCGGCGCTGGTAGACCTCGAGCACGCGCCGCAGCAGCGCGACGCGCTCGCCCACCGGCCAGCGCGAATACGTGTCGAAGGCCTGCCGGGCCGCGCTGACCGCACGGTCGACGTCGGCCGCGCCGCCGATCCTGAGCCGCGCATACGGCCGCGCCGTGCTCGGGTCGATCACGTCGATCGCCTTCGCATCGGCCGGGTCGAGCCACTGGCCGTCGATATAGGACTGTTGTGACGTTCGCATCGAATGCTCCTGTGGTGACGGATGCCGGTGTCGCGCTCAGCGCGTCGCGCGCGCGAAGGTGTCGACGAGGATGTCGCGGATCTGCGCGACGAACCACACGATTTCGTCGCGCGACATCACGAGCGGCGGCGAGAACTGCACGATCGGCGTGCCTTCGTGGTCGACGCCCGCGCGGCACAGCAGCCCCGCGTCGAAGATCGCGGGCGCGAGCAGCGTCGACACGAACGCCTGCGCGCTGATGCCGGCCGCCCAGCGGCGCGCGGCCTTGTCGGTCACGAGTTCGAGCGAATAGTGGTAACCGTCGCCGCGCACGTCGCCGACGCACGGCAGTTCGAGCAGGCCGTCGAGGGTCTGGCGGAACACCGCTTCGTTGCGTCGGACGTTCTCGAGCACGCCTTCGCGCTCCATGATCGCGAGGTTCGCGAGCGCGGCCGTGCACGCGACCGGATGGCCGCCGTATGTCGCGCCGTGCAGGAACATCTGCTGCGGGCCGTCGAGGATCGTTTCCACGACCGCGTCGCTCGCGATCACGCCGCCGAGCGGCACGTAGCCCGACGCGATGCCTTTCGCGAACGTGATGACGTCCGGCTTCAGCCCGTAGCGCGCGGAGCCGAAATATTCGCCGAGCCGGCCGAACCCGCAGATCACTTCGTCGGCGACGAGCAGCACACCGTGCCGGTCGCAGATGTCGCGCAGCCCGGCCGTGTAGCCGGCCGGCGGCGTCAGGCTGCCGCCCGCGTTCTGCAACGGCTCGACGACGATCGCGGCGACGGTATCCGGACCTTCCTGCACGATCAGCGACTCGATCTCGTCGAGCAGATGGCGCGTGAACTGCGCTTCCGTCTCGCCCGCCGGGCGACCGTAGCGTTTCGTGTTGCCCACGTGGCGCACGCCCGACATCAGCGGCTCGAAATGCTTGCGGAAGTTCGTCATCCCGTTCAGCGCGAGCGCGCCGAACGACGTGCCGTGATACGCGACGCGACGTGCGATGAACTTGCGCCGCTGCGGCTCGCCGCGCGACTGGTGATACTGGCGCACCAGCTTGATCGCCGCTTCGTTCGACTCCGAGCCGCTCGACGTGAAGAACACGCGGTTCAGCCCGTCCGGCGCGAGCGTCGCGAGCTTGTGCGCGAGCGTGATCGCCGGCTCGTGGCCGACACCCCAGTTGGTCGCGAACGGCAGCCGCACCATCTGCTCGCGGATCGCGTCGCCGATTTCCGCGCCGTGGCTGTAGCCGACCTGCACGCAGTACAACCCGGCCAGCGCATCGAAGTAGCGCTTGCCGTGGCGGTCGACGAGCCAGCAGCCTTCGCCGCGGTCGAACACGGTCAGCGCGTGGTCGCGATACGCATCGGCGTGCGTGAAATGCATCAGCAGGTGGCGCTTGCCGAGCGCCTGCAGGTCCGCATCGAGATTGACGTCAACAGCGTTCATGGTTCACTCCTCCTTCAGGGTTTCAGGTCCGGCGCGGCGCGCCCGGTCATTCAGTTCATCGACAGTGTCGGCGCCGGGCGCGTGAAGCCGCGCGTCAGCCATGCGAGCTGGCAGAGCCCGAGCACGAGCCAGCCGATGCCGACGTAGAACGTCTGGCGCGACAGCCCCGACCAGAGCCACACGTTCATCGCGAAGCCGAGCGCCGGCATCACGCCGAACGTGATCCAGCCCGCGAAGCGGCGATGCTCGGCGCGGCACAGATAACTGCGCATCACGCACAGGTTCACGACCGCGAACGCGACGAGCGCGCCGAAGCTGATCATCGTCGACGCGAGATCGAGCGTGACGAACAGCGCGGACAGCGACACGACGCCGACCGCGAGCGTCGCGCGCACCGGCGTGCGCAGCCGCGCATGCAGGTGGCCGAACACGCGTTCGGGCAGCACCCGGTCGCGGCCCATCGCGAACAGCACGCGCGTCACGCTCGCCTGCCCGGCCATCGCGCTCGCGAAACAGCCGGCCACGTACACGGCGACGAAGAACGCCGACAGCGTGCCGCCGCCGATGCGCCGCATCAGCTCGAGGCTGGCCGAATCGAGATCCTTGAATGCGTGCCAGTCGGGAAACACCACCTGCCCGACATACGCGATCAGCATGAACAGCACGCCGCTCGCCAGCGTGCAGAGCAGGATCGCGCGCGGCACCGTGCGCTTCGGCTCGCGCGTTTCCTCCGACAGCGTGGTGACCGCGTCGAAGCCGAGAAACGACAGGCACAGGATCGCGGACCCGGCGAAGATCGCGCGCGCATCGCCCGACGACGGCAACGCGACGGCCATCGACAGTCCCTCGCCTGCCGCGACCCGCGCCGATGCGATGACGAAGATCGCGATGAACACGAGCTGGCTCGCGATGAGGATCAGGTTCACGCGATTGACGAGCCGGATGCCGACGATGTTCAGCCCGGTGATCAGCGCGATGCTCCCGACGATCCACACGCTGGCCGGCACCATCGGAAAAATCTGCTTCATGTAGATGCCGATCGCGAGGTAGCTGATCATCGGAATGAACAGGTAGTCCATCAGCAGCGCCCAGCCGACCATGAAGCCGGCCGACGTGCCGAAATTGCGGCTCGCGAACGTATAGGCGGACCCGGCGCTCGGCATCAGCCGCGCCATGTGGCCATAACTGCGCGCGGTGAACAGCATCGCGACCAGCGTGACCGCATACGCGGCCGTCAGGTGCCCGTTCGTCTCGCTCGTGACGAGCCCGTAGGTCGTGAACACCGTCATCGGCAGCATGTACGCGAGGCCGAAGATCACCAGCGTCGCGAGGCCGAGCAGGTGCGGCTTGCGGCGTTCGTCCGCGTCGCCGCGAAACGCATGTGCGGCGAAGTCCTGCGTCGCGGCGGCCGATGCGTATCGACCGGGGCTGTCGTTGTCCATGCTGTCCTCACGTAGGTGGCGTTCACGGCTTCAACACTCGTTCGCCCGGCACGGCCGGCGGCGCACGACTGGAAGAAAGTGTGGTGCGCCAAAAATTCCGCCACGAATGAGAAATGCGGACGTAATCGGGGGATATTTCCGGACACCCCGCCGCGTATCGCGCCGGCGCGTCATGCATGGTGCTGTGCCGCACTGGCGTTTTGCGGACATTCCGGCTATGTTCTACGCGACCCAGTCGCCCCGTCAGCACCATGGACACTCGATCTCATCGAAACCAGAGCCGGGCCGAGCGCAGCCTGCGTTCGTCGCTCGGCCTCGCGCGCCCGGCCGGACGCCAGGAGGACATTCCCGCCACCGTCCACGCGATCGCGGTCGCGCTGGACGAGTGCCGCGTGCGGCATATCGACGGTGCCGCGCTGCTCGAAGGCACGGGGCTCGGCGCGGACGAAGTCGCGTCGCCGAACCTGCACGTGAATCGCGGCCAGGAGCAGCGCTGCTTCCACAACCTGCTGCAGCGCAGCGGCGTGCCGTCGATCGGGCTGTCGATCGGCGCGCGGCTGCACGTATCGACACTCGGCCTCGCCGGCTACGCGATGCTGATCAGCGGCTCCGTCATGCAGGCATTCCGGTGCATGAGCCAGTTTCCGCTGTTCATGGGCCTGTATTTCGACGTGCGTATCGATGCGAATGCGGACGGCATGAGCGTGACCATCAGCCGCTACAACGGCGAGCCCGATCTCGAGGTGTTCCAGGTCGACATGTGCCTGTCGAGCCTGCGCCTGATCGTGTCCGACCTCGTCGGCAAGCCGGTCTGGCCCGCGCAGGTACAGCTCGCGCGCCGCACGCCGCGCAACGCGGCCGACTACACGCGCCACTTCGGCTGCAAGGTCGCGTTCAATGCCGGTGACAACCGGCTCGTGTTCACGTCCGTGAACGGCACCGAGATGCCGCTGCTCGCGAACGAAGTCAGCTTCAATGCGCTGCACGGCCAGTGCGAGGCGCTCGAACGGCAGTGGGCCGCGTCGGTCGGCACGCGTTTCGCCGATCGCGCGAAGGAGCTGATGGCGCGCGACCTCGCGCGTTTCAAGTCGATGACGTCGCTCGCGAACGCGCTGCACCTGACGGAGCGCACGCTGCGCCGTCGGCTCGACAAGGACGGCCTCACGTTCCAGTCGCTGCTCGACGACGTGCGCCGCGACGAGGCGGTCCGGATGCTCGACGATCCGGAGCTGACGGTCGCGGCCATTGCGGAACGTCTCGGCTACAGCGAGCCGCGCAGCTTCCGCCATGCGTATCGACGCTGGACCGGGCACCCGCCGCGCGCCGGCGCCGAGTCGGACACGTAACGCGCCATGGACGCCGGGTTGAAAGGCGCGCAGCACAAGCCTTCACGCCATCCGGCCACGAGCGGGATTCATTGACGGCATCGGTCATTCCCGCACACGTCATGCATGACCTGCGTCTGCATGGCGTCGCGTTCGAGATGGCGGTTATCGTCCGGGTCGACTCAAGTAGAATGCGCGCAACCATCAAGCCGAGCGGGGCCACGCTTCCATTCCACTCGCACCGGCGCAACGCGAACAAGACGACACGAAACTGCGCAGCGGCATCCGCGGGCCGCGCCGCCCCATCCGGGCGCGCGCCACCGCGACGATCGCCCGCCGACGAAGCCTCCATGAGCAAACCGATCCTGTACCTCCTCGCCGGCAACGGCAGCGCGGCCGACTGGTGGGACGACACGCTGCCCCACTTCCGCCATTACCGGCCCGTGCCGCTGGAACTGCCGGGCTTCGGCGACAACCCCGCGCCGCCCTGCGAAGATCTCGCCGCGTATGCGCAAGCGCTGCTGGACGCAACCGAACCGGGCCACGCGATCATGGCGGTCGGCGTGAACGCGCTGCTGGTGCTGCACGCGTTGCAACGGCGCCCCGGCCACTTCGGCCGCAGTGTGCTGCTCGCGCCCGTCGGTGCATTTCTGTGGGAACGGCGCCTGCCGAAACTGATGGCGCCGAAGCCGCTGCGCAAGACCGTTCACTGGCTGCTCGCGCACTACCCGGCGCTGTTCGCCCGCAAGTTCTCGAACCTGACCTGGACACACGCGCAGTACCGCCGCATGGGCGCCGGCTACGCGCGCTGCCGCGCGTTCCTGCCGCACTGGGATCTCGTGCGCGCCGATACCGCGCTGCCGCTGCTCGAGTGGGTCACCGATCGCATCGAACTCGTGTGGGGCGACCAGGACGCCGTGCTCGGCGTGCGCCAGGCCGCCGCATGGTCGGCCATCCTCGCGCGCGCCGAGCTCACCGTCACGCTGCAGGCCGGCTGGGGACACTATCCGTGGATCGACGCGCCGGCGGCATTCGCGCAGTGGCTCGAAGCGGGCGACGCCGGCTTCGTCGCGCACACCAAGGGCGGGCGCCTGGCGCTGGCGACGATGGCCGGCCTGCCCGTGCCGCCCGCGCTGTCGCTGACCCGCGCCGACGATCCGCGCCTGCCCGGCTTTCTCGCGAGCCAGCCCGACGCCGAGTGGGCGATCCGCTCGTCGAGCCATGGCGAAGACCAGGCCGATGCGGCCAACGCGGGCCTGCACACCACGTTCCTGCGCGTACCAGCCTCGCAGGCAGCCGCGCGCGTGGCCGAGCTGCTCGACGGCGGCCTCGAGGAAACGGTCGTGCAACGCTTCATCACGCCCGTGCTGTCGGGCATCGCGTTCGTGCGGCATCTCGCGGTCGAAGTCGAATGGGTGGAAGGCCACCTCGAATCGCTCGCCGACGGCCAGGCCAGCCCGCAACGCGCGATCCTGTCGCGGCTCGGCGAGCCCTGGCAGCGCGGCACGTTCCCGGGCGCGCACGGCCTAGGCGCGACGCAACTGTGGACCTTCCTGCAACGCGTGCTGCGCGCGTTCCACTACGTGCCGGGTGATGTCGAATGGGCGTGGGACGGCACGCAGCTGTGGCTGCTGCAATATCGCCCGATCAGCAGCTACGGCTGGCACCGGCACCTGACCGCCGCGAACATCGCCGAGATCCTGCCGCCGCAGCCCAGCCGGCTGGTCGAGTACGCACAACGGCGTGCGGCCGGCAGCATCCCGGCCATCATGGCGCGCTGGGATGCACGCGTATTGCAGGACAACGAACCATTCACCGCGCTCTACGGCGGCGCGTCGTACATCAACAACGACCTGTTCCTCGCCCGTCTCGCAGACTGGGGCGTATCGGCCGGCAACTACAGCGGCGAGATCGGCGGCGCGACCCCGCCGCTGCGCTGGCGCCCGCTGCGGCTGCTGCGTTCGCTGCCGGTGTTCTGGCGCATGCTGCGCGCCGCACGCGGGCATCTGCCGACGCTCGAACGCGGCCTGCAGCGCTTCGACCGGGAACTCGCGACGCTCGTCGAGCAACGCGCCGACGGCCGGCAGCTGGCCGACTGGTTCACGCGCTTCTACGTGTTCGTCGTACAGGGCAACCTGTGCATCGCGTCATCGCTGGCCAGCAGCGGCGGCGCGCTCTGGGGCCGTCCGCAGACCGCATATGGCCAGCTCGGGAACAGCCCGCATCGCCTGCCGTGGGAAACCGATCCGGGCACCGCACGGCCCGCGCCCGCCGATCTGCCGTTGCAGGCGTTTCCCGACTGGCCGCTGCCCGTCCGCGTACTCCACGCGCTCGGCGCGCCCGGCATGCGCGGCTGGTATCTGCAGGTGCGCGAGTGGTATCGCGACAACCTGATGCGCGTGTTCTTCCGCCTGCATCACGCGATGCCGGCCGCCGACCGCGACGCATGGTTCGCGCCCCATCCCGATCGCCGCGAACGCAACGGCAGCTTCTGGCAGGACGGCAGCGAAGGCACCGACGAGGCGGCCGGCTTCATGATCTATCCGGGCCACACGCAAGGCGTGCTCGGCCGCGACATCCTGCTGGAAGACACGCTCGACCCGGGCCGGCACGCGCAGTACCAGGCCGCGCGTGCGGTGATCGCGCGCATGGGCGGCCGGCTGTCGCACGGCGCGACGCTGCTGCGCGAACTGCGCAAGCCGTCGGCCGTGCTGCCGCGCGTCGACGCGGCGTGGATCGGGCGCGAGGTGCGGCTCAGCGACGGCCGGCTGACGCTGGTCGACTAGGCGCGACACGGTTGCCGCGGGCCCGGGCGCGTACTCAGCGCACCGGCGTGCGGAGTTTTCCGTCGACCTTCAACGTACGCCGGTCGTGCGCGGCTTCGTATTCGACCGTCTGTGCCGGTGTGACGGCGCCGTAGGAACGGCCGTTCACGTAGACGATGCCGTCCCGCAGCTCGATCCGGTCGCCGTTGACCGTCGCGGTCGCCCGTTCGCCCTGCAGCACCGCGCCCGAGCAACCGGCGGTCGAAAAGCTGCGCACCGACGTGCCCGGCATCGCGGCGATCCCGCCCTGATCCGCCGCATGCGCCGCGCTGCAGGGCGGCGCATCCATGCTGCCGGCCGCGTGAACGGCACCGGCACCGATCCCGCATCCGGCAAGCAACGCAATCGTCATCGGCTTCAGATTGTTCATGGTGGGCTCCGTTGTCCGCCGCCGCGGATCGATGACCGGCCGACACCCGTGCTCGCATGGCGGGGCGTCCGGATGCATCGAGTATGCGTCCGGTTCGCGGCACTCCGCCATCCGCGCCAATACCACTCACCGCCCGCCCATCCGTCCCCGCGATCCGCGCCGACGCCGGCCCCGCAAGCACCGCTCGGCACGACGCGTCCCGATGAAAATCCGCCTTGATCAAGTTGCGACCCGCAACTATTATTGATTGCGATCCGCAACCTTTCCGGGCTGACCATGGACCTCATCGACGCTCCCGCCAAGCCTCGCGAAGCAACCATCCTCGAGCTTCGCGACTTCTCCCGCAAACTGGTTCGCGAGCTCGGCTTCATGCGCGCGACGCTGGCCGACAGCGACTGGGCGCCTTCGGCGGTTCACGCGATCCTCGAGATCGGGATGGCGCCCGGCATCAACGCCCGCGATCTGGGCAACATCCTGCGGCTGGACAAGTCGAACACCAGCCGGCAACTCGCGCGGCTCGAGGCGGCCGGCATCGTCGAACGGCGCGTGTCGAGCGACGATGCGCGCGCGACCGAGCTGTACCTGACCGCCGACGGCAAGAAGCTCCAGAAAAGAATCGACGCGTTCGCGACGGATCAGGTGTCGAATGCGCTGCGCCGCATGGTGCCGGCGGATCAACAGGCGCTGCTGCGCTCGCTCGCGCTGTATGCCGATGCGCTCGCGCAGGACAACGCCGCCAGGGCAAGCGCCGCGACACCCGATGCGCCATCGATCCGCGAAGGCTACCAGCCGGGCTGCATCGGCGATATCGCGGGCCTTCACGCGTGCTTCTACTCGGAACACTGGGGATTCGGCGCCTTTTTCGAAAAGCGGGTGGCGACCGAGCTGGCCGAGTTCGCCGGTGCGCTGCCGGCCGACGGCAAGGCGCTCTGGCTGTGCCAGGAAGACGGACGCACGCTCGCGTCGCTCGCGATCGACGGCGACCCGGCAACGGGCGTCGCGCACCTGCGATGGTTCATCGTGAACGATGCGTTGCGCGGCTCGGGCATCGGGCGCCGGCTCATGACGGAAGCCATGCGCTTCGTCGACGCACGGCGGTTTCGCGAAACCTATCTGTGGACGTTCAAGGGCCTCGATTCGGCACGCCACCTGTACGAGTCGTTCGGCTTCACGCTGACGAGCGAATCCGCGGGCACGCATTGGGGCACCGAGGTGGTCGAGCAGCGCTTCAGCCGGCCGGGGCCATCCGGCGGCTGAGGGTCGACGGGCCGTCTGCGCCGCGACGCCCTTCATGGTTTCTCGAGTGCCTTTGCGACTACCTTTGTGACGACCGTTCCGGCGCGATTCGCGCTGCAGGCCGTCGAATATTCTCATCACTTGACCCGCGTCATGGCCGCTCGAGCCGCGTCGCGTGCGCGGTTCATCCGTTATCGCGATCACGCCGAACGCCTGCATCGGCCTGCGAATCACTAGGGAAAATCCTGAGACATCCTTACAGCGATTTCCCTGATGATTCACGGAAGCGTCATGTTTCGGCGATCCAGCGGTCCGCCAAGCTTTCAGTTCGCGTCTCGAAACCGATGACGCATCGCGGCAAATTCGATGACCGCGGCCTGAAACGGCAGTCGCTGGCGAATCGTCAGGTGTTCAATACTTTCAACAACCCGGTCGAGAGTAAACGTGAGATTCCGTGGCCCGCTGGTGCGGTGGAGACGAGGCGATGCGCGAAACCTGCGCGCCGCGATCGCGTCCACCGACGACCGTGGTGACGGCTGGCAAAGTCCTCGCCTGCATCTGTCGATCTACACCATCCTGTCCTGCCGCTCCGTTCGCCGCCACAACGCCGTCGCCGCACGTGCGTACGTCGCGATCCATACCGACGACGTGGCCTCGCTGCTGCCTTAGCGCTTCCTCCCTTTCCCTGCATCCGTTCGACCTGCCCGCCGTGTCGCCCGACCGGTGACGGAATCCGCTCGCACTTCGTTTCCGTGCGAGCCGGCCCGCAGTCGAACGGACTCCTGATCGTTGCGCACCGCGCTCGCTCACCGCGAGCGGTGCTCGCGCACGCCCGCTTCATCCGATGAACCGTCGCGCACCGGCCCGCGCATCGCGGATCGACACGCGCGCTGAAAATGGAGACTGCTTCATGCGAATCCGCACGCTTGCCCGCAGCATTGCAACCGCCGCCACCCTGTCGGCCGCCGCGTCCGCCGTCACGACCGCCCACGCGGCCGGTGAACTGAACATCTACAACTGGTCCGACTACATCGCACCGGACACGGTCCCGAACTTCCAGAAGCAGACGGGCCTCCACGTCCGCTACGACAACTACGACAGCGACGACACGCTGCAGGCGAAACTGATGTCGGGGAATTCCGGCTACGACATCGTCGTGCCGACGTCGAACTACATGGCCAAGCAGATTCAGGCGAGCGTCTACCAGCCGCTCGACAAGTCGAAGCTGCCGAACCTGTCGAACCTCGATCCGCTGCTGATGAAGATGGTCGCCGACGCCGATCCGGGCAACCAGTACGGCGTGCCATGGGCCTACGGCACCGACGGCATCGGCTACAACGTGCAGGCCGTGAAGAAGGCGCTCGGCGACAAGGCGCCGGTCGACAGCTGGGCGCTGGTGTTCGATCCGGCCAACATGGCGAAGCTCAAGAGCTGCGGCGTGTCGTTCCTCGACCAGGCCGTCGACGTGTTCGCGGCCACGCTGCAGTACATGGGCAAGGACCCGAACAGCACGAACCCGGCCGACTACCGCGCGGCGTACGAGGTGCTGAAGAAGGTGCGCCCGTACATCACGCAGTTCAACTCGTCGGGCTACATCAACGATCTCGCGAACAACGACCTGTGCGTGTCGTTCGGCTATTCGGGCGACGTCGGCATTGCGCACCGCCGCGCCGCCGAAGCGAAGCGTCCGTACGAGATCCGCTTCGCGAATCCGAAGGAAGGCGGGCTGCTGTGGTTCGACATGATGGTGATCCCGAAGGATGCGCCGAACCGCGACGCCGCGCTGAAGTGGATCAACTACCTGCAGGATCCGAAGGTCAACGCCGGCATCACCAACGCGGTGTTCTATCCGACCGCGAACAAGGCCGCGCGCCAGTACGTAAAGCCCGCGATCGCGCGCGACCCGTCGGTGTATCCGGCCGACGAGGTACTGAGCAGGATGACGCTGCTGAAGCCGATGCCGCCCGAGATTCGCCGGCTGCAGAACCGGCTGTGGGCGCAGTTGAAGACGGGGCGCTGAGCGTCGCGCCGCGGGACTGAACCGTGCCCAGCGGCGGCTCGCGCCGCAGGGCATGGTTCCGATCGGCTGCGGAATAGTCGGCCTATCCGACAGGGCGTCGACCGCCTGCCCCAACTGACCGACGAGCCCTCGTCAGACTTCGGCTTCGCGACGGACGGCCGCAACTCTCCGCGTAAGGTTGCCGTCGATCGGGCTCCCGCAAAGGCCAGCTGGTCTCGGCTTATCGTTTTCCGCTCCGGGGCATCGCGAATCGCAGTAATGCCACGCAGATCGCCACGCTCCCTGCGATCACCCGCCAGATGATCTGCAATCCTCTCCATGAAATCTGCCAGAGACGACTAACCCAGTGCATGCTTCTCCGCCTCTCGGTCGGCGTGCGCTTGTTCAAGCCCACCGTCTTGGCCGTCGCCAGCGCGATTTTCCCGCCGATGACAATGGAAAAAAGCACGTAGTAGATCCATCGATAGTGCTTCGACCGACGATCGTCGTTGACCTGCGTCAGTAGTTTCTCTTGCCGGTCGCGAAACGCGACAAGTGTCGAGACGACACATTCGCTTGCAAGCGATGCCGGATTGAACGCATCGTGCCTGACGTCTCGCCCGTCAAGCCGCTCGGGAAACGACGTGCAGAACTGTATCGGGGTTCTCAGGCACCGCGACGATGACGGCGGCAACACGCTGACCCTATCGTCGATCCGCGTAACAGGACACATGTCCTCGTTGTATGTCGCAATTTCGTTTCGCAACGACGTGATTTGCTCCGGTGTCAGACGTTGCCCGTTGATCTGGTACATATCCGCCGCGGCGTGCGGCCCCGTGACGACAAAGACAGCCGGATCTTCTGCCGAGTAATCGAGCAGTGTTTGCTGCACGCTCGACGCCCAGCGGCATGACAGGCTCTCTCCCAGCCTGTTCTGCGCGCACCACGATTCATACCGTTCCGCCTGCTTCAACAGATAGGCGCTTGCTCTCTGCATATCGCGGGAACTCTCCTGCAGAGACTGGACATGCCGGTTCGCTTGCGAATCGAACACGGAAAAAATGCCCGCGAGCAACGCGGCCGCGTACCAAACATGATCGTAGACATGCCCGAAACCGTCGCCGATCGGAAGGAGGTCGATGAGCACAAGCACGCCGCACCATCCCGCGACCAGCCCTAAACCTACCAGCGTCAGCATGCCCCAACCGCTGCCCAGCACACCGCTCCCGCCGATGACGAACGAATCGGGCACAAATGAAATCAAGGGCCACCAGCCCTGCAGTACCAGCAACCCCGGGAGCAAAAGAATTGACAATGCAACCAGGGCCCCCTTCTTCCGGGCGAGCACATATCCCGTCGTGATGTAGAGAAACGCCAACACCAGCAAGAGTATCCAGAGCACGACCAGAATCGGCAGCATCGCTTCGCCTGGCGACCAATAACTCGAAACGACCTGCCCCTGCGCATCCTTCTCGACAAAATTCGACGAGACAAGTCCGAGTCCTTCAAAACTTTGCTGAATATTCCAGGCGCCGCCTTTCAATATCACGAGATAGGGGTATATCAGCCAGCCCAAATATTTGCCGAGAAAATACCCCGACCGCTCCGCGACGATATAAACAATTTCATTCATTTTTCAATCCATTGAATCAACACGATCGACCCATCTAAAATCCCGGCCTTAACCAGAATCATTCTAGGTGTGATATGCCAAAAACAACAATCAACGGATCTCTTTTATATATTCTAAAAAATCAGTCTCTTTGTTTTATTTCACCGGCAATCTCGTCTTGACGGACTGGTTTGCCGGTCGGCGCCTCGCCAGGCATACGGGCACTCCTGCCGGAGCCGCACACCCCGCACCGTGTTGCATGTCACCACCGCGAACACCGTCACGACGTGAACCGCATCTACCAACATGTCGACCGGCGCCCCCCGTGGCGTCTGGGCCAGATGTGGTGCGAGACCATCGGTCATGCCTCTGTTCGCGGCTCGACCATGATGCAATGACTGCCATTCGACCGTGAACGTGCACTCGGCATGCGGGATGACCGGCCGGGACACGAGCGTGTCCGATCTCCACCGAGGCCGATTGCATCAACTATCGCGACACCCGCTCCGCCGCAAACGCGTCTTCCACGAACCGGATCACGTCGTCGAGCGACGACGTGCACGTAGCGCCCGCCGCGAGCGCGCGAAACGCCCCCTCCGGCCCGAAGCAGACGAGCGGCTTGCGCCAGCGCAGCGCGAGCGCAATCTCCTCGGCCGTGCCGTGCCCGCCCGGCAGCGCGACGATCAGGTCGCTGCTCAGCACGTTCACGTAGTTGCGGTTGATCGTGTGCGGCTCGGCATCCGGCTCGCGGCGCGGCAGCGGCGTGAGGATCGGGATGTCGACGAACGGATGCGGATAGCCGTCGAGCGGCACGAAGCCCGCGAGCGGATCGGCCTGCGTCGGCAGGATGCCGATCGATCGCCCGGCCCGCCCGGGCACGCCGGCGAACGCCCGCGCGACCGCCAGCATCACGCCCTGCCCGCCGCCCGTCAGCAGGTTGAATCCGGCCTGCGCGAGCCATGCGCCGAGCGGCTCCGAAAACGCGAGCCACGGCTCCTTGCCCGAGCCCATCACGCCGATCGTCCTGTTCTTCTGCTGCATCGTGGTTTCCGGAGAAGTGGTTGGATTGCGCGCGCTCGCCGCGCTCATTCGAGCTCGACGCCCTTGAGCTCGGGAATCAGGAACAGCGTCGCGACCATGTCGAGCACGTAGAGGCCGGCGAGCATCGCGATGGCCGTCTGGAACGAATAGTGCGCGGCAAGCGCGCCGACCGCGACCGGGCCGAAGCCGCCCACCGCGCGGCCGATGTTCCACAGCACGTTCTGCGCGGTTGCGCGTGCGGCCGTCGGATAACCCTCCGACATCAGCGTCCCGTAGCCACCGACCATCCCGTTGACGAACATGCCCATCAGCGCGCCGGCCCACAGCATCGCCGTGGGGTCCGACAGCTGCGCATACGCGATGACCGTCGCCACCGCGCCGAGCTGGTACAGCAGGAACGTCGGCTTGCGCCCGATGCGGTCGGCCAGCTGCCCGAACACCCAGACGCCGATCATCATCCCGACGACCGTCACCGCCGTCCACACTCCCGACTTCGTCAGCGAGAAACCCATCTGTTTCGACAGGAAGGTCGGCAGCCAGATCATGATCCCGTAGTAGCCGAAGTTCTGGACCGAACACAGGATCACGATGCCGAGGCTCGTGCGCGCGGTGCGGCCGTCCGCGACGAGCAGGCGGAACGCGTTGGCCTTCGGCTGCGCCGCGCGCTGCACGAACGCCTCCGGCTCGTGCAGCTTGTTGCGCATCGCCCACGCGAGCAGCGCGGGCAGCACGCCGACCAGGAACATCCCGCGCCAGCCAATGTGCAGCAGCAGGAACGGTGTCAGCAGGGCGGCCAGCAGCACGCCGGCCTGCCAGCCGAGCGCGACGTAGCACGACACGCGTGCGCGTTTGCTGGCCGGCCACGCTTCCGCGGCGAGCGCCATGCCGATCCCGAACTCGCCGCCCAGCCCGATGCCCGCGATGGTGCGGTAGACGAGCAGATCCTGGAAGCCCTGTGCGAACGCACACAGCCCGGTGAAGACCGCGAACAGCAGGATCGTCCAGGTCAGCACACGCACACGCCCGTAGCGGTCGCTCAGCGCACCGAACAGGATGCCGCCCGCGACGGCGCCGATCAGCGTCCAGGTGACGAGCGCGCCGCCCTGCCCGGCTGTCAGGTGCAATGCCGCCGTAATCGCCGGCAGCATGAAGCCGAGGATCAGCAGGTCGAAGCCGTCCATCGCATAGCCGATCGCCGATCCGGCCAGCGCTTTCCACGCGTACGCGCCGACCTGCTCGACGCGCGGGGCCGACGGGCCGCCGAGCGTCGGAGATTTCATGTTTGCTGCCATGGTGTCCCGCCACGATTGTCCGGCGACATTCTAAGGCCTGTGCCCGCGAACGAAGGGCCGGCAGGTCGGCCCGTGGCGAGGGTCCGCGCGCGCCGGCGCCCGCCTGCGGGACGACATGGCGGCAACCTGCGGGTCATGAACGGGAGAGTAAAACGGCGGGCCGGTGTCGGCGGTGAAGCCGGCGACGTCGCGGCCAGGCCGGACACCGGACGAACGACTACGTGGGGAGAGCGGGTTGCCGGCCGGCCCGCTTGCGCGAGCCGGAGGGCGCCGGATGGTCCGGCGGCCTGGCCGGCTTCAGCCCTGGTCGTCTCCGGGCCACCAGGTCTTGGCCTCGCGGTCGACGGCGAGCGTCTCGAGATCCTTGCCTTCGAGCCATTTCGGCCGCGGGCCGCGGCCCGACCATGAGCGGCCGGTCGTCGGATCGTAGTACTTGGCAGGTGCCTTGCGTTTTCGCTGGACGATATAACCGAGCGCGCTCAGCACTTCCTGCTGCGAAATTCCCAAAAGCTCGACCTGTTCCTTGAATGCCGCGAGCGCGGCCTGCTTCTCCTTCTGCTTCGCATCCGACAGCTTGATATTCAGGTCCCGAAGTTGTGCTTCGAGTTCCTGCAGGGCCTGGGTCATGTATTCATCCTCTGTGGGCATGTTTTCGCAAAAAGCTCCGATGGCGGAACCTACCACGAAGTTCCGCCGATGGGTGCTGTCAAATAGATGTATCGTTTGCCTGAGCCGGCGCGGCTTGCGCGATACGCACTAAACGACGTCGCGCGTCAATCGATGACAGACTGAACCGGCCCGGCGACGCGCAGCCCGCCGCATACGAAGGCACGGGCGAACGACTGCGGCAAGTAAGCGCCGCACCAGGCACTGGCGCGGCATGGCGCGAATGATAGCAGTGCACGGCATCGCGATGCAGAAGTCGTCGGCCGGCGTCGATCCGAACCCGGCCGCTTTTTGGCGACTTTTCGGCCGCTCGTCGGTCGCTTTTCGGCCGCTTACAGACCGACTTCGCGGGCGTCCCACGCGATCCTGTCGAACAGCGCGCGCAGCTTCGCGCCGCGCGCCGCGTTCAGCGCGGCCGCATGCGCGACGCGCCCGGCGAGATGCGCGCGGAAGTCCGGACGCGCATCGCGATTCTGCGACGCCGGCCCGCTCCGGATGCAGTTGGTCAGGATGGCCTTCAGGAGATCGAACTCATCGCGCGCCAGGTTCGGATGACGATTGACGACCACGCCGGCGAGTTGCTGGCGCATGCCGCGCCGCATCACGCGCGTCTTGCGCAGGTGCAGCGCAAAGCCCTCCTCGAGCGCGATCGCGGCCACGCGCACCTGCAGCCGCTCGACGTCGCGCGCCAGCGCCCCGCCGCCGGAAAATGCGAGATCGTCGGCATAACGCGTGTAGGTTGCATCGAGCGAACGCGCGAGTGCGGCAAGCCGCATGTCGAAGCCGAAGGCGCTCAGGTTCGCCAGTGCCGGCGACGTCGGCGCCCCCTGCGGCAGATGCCGTTCGCGATAGCGCTGGCGGCCGATCCAGTCGAACCGGTCGCGCAGGTCCGGCGCCAGCAGCCGCGCGGACGGTACGCGATTGGTGCACATCCCGGTGAGCGTGCGCGCGACTTCGGCCGGGTACCCGAGCGTGACGAACAGCGCGTGAATGCGCGCGGCGCGTATCGATACGAAGAAATCCGCGAGGTCGAAACGGACGACGACATCGCGATCGGCATGCGGTGCCGCGAACGACACGATCCCGTGCCCCTTGCGAAAACCGTGTACCGCATCGTGCGGCGCAATGCGGTCGAGCAGCCCGTGCAGGATGCGGCGCTGCGCTTCGCGCAGCCGGCCCTTCGGGATCTCGACCAGGCGGCACCCGCCGCTGCGCTTGTCGTGCGCCACGTACGTGTAGTGATGCAACGGCGTGGCGCCGCTGCGCGCGTCGACGCGCCAATGGTCGGACAGCCAGTCGAGTTCCGGCACGCGCACGCCGAGCCAGCCGGCGAGATCGCCGGGCGTCGCCCATTGCGGCACGTCGCAGCCGGCCAGCGGCGCCGGCAACGGCTGCTGGACGAGCGGCCGCCGCACGACGCGGATCGCGGCGGGCCGGTCGCTGCCGTACCACGCGAGCACGAACGGCGGCGCATCGGCGAGGTGCACCGCAAGCGCATCGATGTCGACATCGGCCCAGCGCGCGCCGAAGCGCACGAGCGCGGCATCCGCGACTTCGTGCGTCCACGTCGGCGCGCCGCCGAGCACCGCCGCCATCCGGGACAGGACGCCGGCACGTTCGGGCGCGCCGGCCAGCATCGCCTCGGCAATCGTGCGGGTGGTTTCGCGCAGGGATGAAGACATGGAAAAGGATGGGCGGGACGATGAGCCAACGTGACGGGTACTGCGAGGAGTCACGTTGCGCAACGCGCAACGGCGCTCCTTGCGACGCATCGGGATGTCGATCTGATCCACGGGGTAGCCCCGTAGTCCTGGAACATCGGCTGCCTGTTCCGGGCGTGAGCTTGACCCACCGGCCCGCGATGCGACTTTAAAGGCCGCGAACGCGGCGTGTCAAACCGGGGCGATCCGGCGCTGTCGGATCGCGACGACCGACCTACGCGCGCCGGGAAAACAGTTCGCGGTACGCGATCGGCGCGACGCCGACGCCGGCCATGTTGTTCAGCATCGTGGCCCAGGTCGCGTTGTCGACGCTGACCGGAAACGACCGCACGCGGTTGGCGAGCAGCCAGAAGGTGCGCGTCATGCCGTTGCTCATCGCGACTTCGTACCCGCCTCCCTCGATCCAGTAGCCGACCGGCGGCAGTGCCACCGGCTCAAGGCGGCCGGCCCGGAACGCGGCGGCAGCCGACGCGTACTTGCTGTCGAGCGGCATGACGCGCCGCGGCACGCAGTCCTGCGAGTTCGGCTGCGGGAATCTCGGGCTGGTGCCGAGCCACAGGCCGTAGAACGTCTGCGCGTCGAGATGCACGACGTAGCGCTCCGTTTCGGCGGGCGTCGCCGCCATGTAGCAGTCGGCCTGGCCCGGAACGGCGACGCGCCACATCGCGCGCTGCGCGCTGAGGTCGACCAGTTCGCTCGCCTGCGGCCGCGGGTGGACGGGGGACGGTCGTCCCATTTCGCGCAGGTCGCGCGCGCGATCGAGTCCGATACGAAGACGTGTCAGCATGGGCCCTCTCTTGCTCTCGTGATTTGTTCGAATGAGCCGGGGGGGCGGGCGAAACCATCGTCGCGTGTCGGCAAACCGTGTGTCCGGCGCCCCGGCGCTCCCGGTGTGCCCGGGAACCCGCGCAGTGTAGCGCCTTTCCGTTCGGGCACGAGTCGCATCGTGCCAGGGATTCCTCCCGCGCTCGAACGATCGCCCCCCATGAACGCCCATGCGCTTCGCCTGCCGCGCCGGCACCACCATCGATCATCGCCTCAATATTCGTCGCCGATTATTTGAATATTGAAACAATCAAAAAATAAAAACAACACCATCCAGAATTCAATTAAATCAAATTCAAACAAAAAATTATCGAATTCCATTAACGATAAATTAATTCGATTGGCGCCCTCAAACCCAAATAAATAGTCTGTGTTGTGCGCCGCAACACCGCGATTCAAAAATCAAAGAGGTAACGGAGGCGCAGCACGAATCCTTTCATTCGTGCTTGGTCGCAAAGTTCCAGCTTGCCAGGCCCCGTTGATTTCCAGACGCTTGCGAATCAGCAATCCGGAAGGACAGACATGTCTTTCCGGACGTGGCCGACGTCGTCAGATCGCATCATTTCATTCAATTCCAAAGGAAAGTCATGAAGAAGATTGCAACCGTGCTGTTTTCAGCACTGATGCTCGCCTCCACGTGCGCGTCCGCACAGGCGCTTTGCAAAGCCGGCAAGATCGACAAGATCGAAACCGACACCACCGGCAACCTGCTGGTGACGATCAACGACGGTGTCTACTCGTTCAGTGCCAAGGAAGTTTATTCGATTATTTACCAGGCATATTCAGAAAACAGAAATCTGTTTATCTATGGAAATAATTGCGCGAATGGCTCGCCGGCGACCCGCTTTGCGATTCGTTAATCGACCTTGAAGCGCTCGACGATTATCGATACGTGAAGCCCGGTGCTGGATTGACGGTCTGAATCCAGCACCACCGCGGGCTGGGGTGCCGATACTGCGTGACATGGCACCTGCATGCCCGCGACCTGTTCATCCATCTGCTATTCCCGGCCGGGTACCGATGAAGCCGGCCGGCTTGCCGTCAGGAGTCAGCCGTCGTCCTGCGTTTGTCGCCTCCACCGCATCATCGCGACGTTCACGCCGAGCCGGATGCCGGTTCGTTGCGCGAGGCTCGCGCGTGATTCCATGTGCGGCTTGTGAAAGCGCCTGCACGGCCGTAGCATCAGGCGTCCCTGCGTCGGCGACCGTCGGGGCTCGGCCATGAGCAGACGCCCGGCCGTCGGATATCGCCATGCGCAGACCATACCCATCCACGTCGAAGGCGCCCAATGATCGACCACGTTTACATCTCAGTCACCGACATCGAAAAATCACTGGCCTTCTACGCTGAAGCCTTGAAGCCACTCGGCTGGAGAATTTTCGGCAACTACGACTCCGCTTCGGGCCCGGAAGGCGTCCCCGATCTTTACGGCATCGGCGACGATGTGTACGGCAAGGGAGCGGGAGTCGGATCGAGCATCTGGCTGCGCAAACGTCATCCCGGCGAGACCGGGCTTTACGTCGGGATCGTCTGCGACACCAATGAACTGGTCGACGCCGCCTACGCCGCCGCGATCAAGGCCGGCGGGATTGACGAGGGGAAACCGGCGGATCGTACCTACTTCGCCCCCGGCTACTACGCCGCCAACGTAGCCGACTTCGACGGCAACCGTCTCGAATTCGTACACAAGGCGTGGAACCCGAAGCGACACGCGTAGCAGATTGATGCACGGGCGCCCTGCCTGTTCGGCCTGCGCCGCCCGCGCCGACGCGTGAATCGTATGCGGCACGGCGCACCCCGCATCGGCTGAGGGGTGCGACCGCGCGGGCCGTCTCCCGGCGGTCCGCCACCGGCGACGTCACCGATCCAGCAAGCGCCCCAGCCGCATCATCGTGACGTTCACGCCGAGATGCCGCATCGACGGTTGCACGATCACGCAGTTGTCATACGGCGTGACGATCACATGGTCGCCGTCGCGGGCAATTTCAGTGCCGGCCTTCCCGATCACCTCGAGCCCCGTGAACGGTTGCGAGAATCGGAAATCCATCGAACGCGCAACGACCGGCTCCGTGATCTCGACGAACTTCTGCCGCACCGGCACGGCCTGCGTGAGGAAGGCCGCGACGTCGTCGCGCGCAACCACGCCCGCATGCAGCAGGAAGCGCGCCGCGCTGTCGAGCGCGACGTCACGCGCGCTCGCGGCGAAGTGCTGGCCCGTCTCGATCAGCAGCGCATTCTTCGCGCTCGCCGCGTCGCCGAAGCCGCCGTAGTCGCGCAGCCGCGTGCCGTTCGCATGGCCGCGATCGATGATCACGTGCTCAGGCGTGCCGATTGCGGCCGCCAGCGCGATCGCCTTCTCGAGCGGCCCGGTCATCATCAGCGGCGCGGACGCCTCGTGCATCGAATGAATGTCGAGCAGCAGGTCGACCGTATCGAGCAGCGGACGCATCGCGCGCGCACGCGCGAGCTCGCGGCTGTCGCGCGTACCGTCGAGTGCGGCCGGCGTCCACACGCGATTCATGTCCTCGTCGAGGTAGCGCGTCGCATCGGCATTCTCCGCACTGAAGTGCTCGTATGCGCCCACGTTGCCGAAGCCGAGCGACAGCCGGCCCGCAACCGGCTGCAGGCCCGCGGCCAGCAACGTGTCCACCGCGATCGCGCCGCTGACTTCGTTGCCGTGCGTCAGCGCGAGGATCATCACGTGCTTGCCGGGCCGGCCGCTGTCGAACGTATGCAGATAGTCGATGCCCGTATTGCCCGCGCGCCAGCGCGAGATGTCGGGGAAGGCCACTTCGATCGGATAGGCCGGCAAGGCGGCGCGGATGGCTTCAAGCGTGGTCATGTCGGAAAGGCTCAACTGGGTTCGGGAAAGGCACGGCCGGCATGTGCCGGCTGCGCCGGAATCGGGGTGGCGGCCGGCGCGTCACGCCCCGGTCGCGCGTGTCGATGGCGCGGCGGCAGCCGCCGCGCCGCGCATCCGGCGGCCGAGCGAAATCACCGACGTGATCCCGAGCACGGCCGTCGCCATCACGTAGAAACTCGGCGCCAGCTTGTTGTGCGTCGCGTCGATCAGCCAGGTCACGATCAGCGGCGCGAAGCCGCCGAACAGCGTCACCGAGAAGTTGTACGACAGCGCGAGGCCCGTGCCGCGCGTGCTCGTCGGGAAGATGTCGGCGAGCAGCGCCGGCAGCGGCGCGAGGCTCACCGCGATCAACAGGCCGACCAGCGCCTGGACCGCGAGCAGCGTCTCGACCGTCGGATAGCGGTTCAGCATGACGAACAGCGGCCACGTCGTCGCGCCGACCAGGATCAGCGCGATCAGCATCACGCGGATGCGGCCGAAACGGTCCGACAGATGCCCGACGACCGGCGCGGCGACCATCAGCATCGCGCCCGTGACGACCGCGCCGAGATACGACGACGTGGCCGGGATATGCAGCTGCTTGACCGCGTACGTCGGCATGTACAGCTTGTGCACGTAGTTGAAGGCCGTGGCCGTCGCGACCACACCCGCGCCGAGCAGCATGTTCGCGCGATCGCGCACGAACACGTCGCGCAGCGGCGACTTCGCGCGCCCTTGCTCGCCCAGCCGGCGGAAATCGGCCGGTTCGTCGATGTTGCGGCGAATGTAGAGCCCGACCGGGCCGATCAGCAACCCGACCGAAAACGCGACGCGCCAGCCCCACGTGTGCAGCTGGTCGGTCGTCAGCAGCAGGCTCAGCAGCGCCGATACGCCGGCCGCGAGCACCGTCGCGAGCCCCTGCGTCGACATCTGCCAGCTCGCGAAGAAACCGCGGCGCTTCGCGTCGGCCTGCTCGACCATGAACGCGGTCGCCGCGCCGAATTCGCCGCCCGTCGAGAAACCCTGCAGCATCCGCGCGACGATGATCAGCAACGGCGACGCGATGCCGATCTGCGCATACGTCGGCGCGAACGCGATCATCGCGGTGCCGAGCATCATCAGCCCGATCGACATCGTCAGCGATGCCTTGCGGCCCGCACGGTCGGCATAGCTGCCGAGCACGATCGAACCGAGCGGACGCGTGACGAACGAAATGCCGAACGTGCCGACCGACAGCAGCAGCGAAGTCGCCGCGTCGTGCGTGGGGAAAAACAGCTGGCCGATGACGATCGCGAAGTAACCGTAGATCAGCAGATCGTAGAACTCCAGCGCGTTGCCGATGCTCGCGGCGCAGATCTCGCGCCACGGGTTGTGCGGGGCCGGCGTCGCGCCGTGTGTATTGCGGGTCATCCCTTTGCTCCTCCGGTAATGCTGGCCGTCAGGATTTTGAAAGACGGCGCGCGGCTTTGCCGGCGGCCGTTCGGGCCAGTCAAGCGCGGAGTGTAGGCAACGCGGGGCAGGCGTTCGTGCCGTTTCGGCACGCAATCGTGCCGATCGGCGCGCAGGCCGCGCGGGCGCTGCCCGCGGAGGCTATGCGGCGCCGTCGTCGCGTGCCGGCGCGGTGCGCCAGATCGCGTCCAGTACCGGGTGCGGGTCGTTCCGTCGACGGTACAGCGCAATGTCGAAGCCGATCTGCCAGTCGGCGCCCCCGACGATCGCGAGCTCGCCGCGCCGCACGTCGTCGGCGACGAGCCGCTGCGGCAGCCACGCAAGGCCGAGCCCGCGGCGCGCCATCGCGAGGATCGCTTCATACGAGTCGGCCTGGTACACGGGCCGCAGCGTCGGGCGGCCGGGCATTTCGGCGAGATGGCGCGCCAGCACCGCGCGCAGGGTCAGCGTGCGCGCGAACGCGAGCCACGGCACAGGCGCCTGGCCGGCCGGCAGCCGGTAACGCACGCTGCCGCGCGCATCGAACGCGCTGACCGGCACCAGCACCTCGCGCGCGACGGACAACCAGTCGAAGCGGTCGCGATCGATCAGCAGCCGCGTATGCGGGCTCGAATAGACGATCAGCATGTCGGCGTCGCCGGCCGTGAGCTGCAGGATCGCTTCCTCCGCACTGCCGGTCGACACGGTCGCCGTAAAGAAGCCGGCGCGCGCAACGGTCTCGTCGTACCAGTCGGGGAAGAAGGTGGCCGACAGCGTGCGGCCGGTCGCGATTCGCAGGTTGTTCTCCAGCACCGGCGACGCTTCCTGGAGTTGCGTGCGGGCGCCGTGCAGGATGTCGAGCGCGTTCGATGCCGCATCGAGAAAGACGGTGCCCGCCGCCGTCAGTTCGAGCGGCTTCGTGCGCGCGATCAGGCGCGCGCCGACCCACTCCTCGAGCGACCGGATGCGGCGGCCGAACGCCGGATGCGTGACGAACCGGTTCTCTGCCGCGCGGGTGAAGCTGCGCGTGCGGGCGAGTTCGACGAAGTCTTCGAGCCATTTCAGTTGCATGGCTGGGCTCCTGGGTGGGCGATGATGGGCCGGCCAGTGCGCGCGGGCCGCCTCCGTCGCGCGGCTGCGGCTGCGGCTGCGGTTACGGACGCGGACGGCTGCGGATCACGCGGCGCGGGCCGCGGCGTGGCGCCCGATCCTACAGCGTCTGCGGCGCATCGCGCAGCACGGCGCGCAGCGCGATATCGAAAGGCGTCGCGTGATCGATCCCGGCTGCACGCACGCGCGATGCGTCCAGATGGCAATCGTACGGACGCGGCGTCGCGTCGGTCGGCTGGTCGATCCGCGTGAGCGATGCTTCGATGCCGAGCGCGGCCGCGATCCGCTGCGCAATGTCGTACTTCGTCATCGGCTCCTCGCCCGACCAGTGACGGATGCCCGTGATCGACGCACCCGCGAGATGGCGCAATGTCAGGTCGCGGATGACGTCCGCGACGTCGGGCGTATACGTCGGGTAACGGATCGCCCAGGCGTCCATGCCGACCGCGTCGGCGCCCGGCCGTGCGGACGCGGCGATCGCCGGCACGAGACTCGTGACGGCCGATTCGCTCCAGTCGACGATCGGGCCGTACAGCAGCGGCAGGCGCAGCACGCACGACAGCGGCGACGCGGCGAGGAGCGCCGCCTCGCCTTCCAGCTTCGTGCGGCCGTAGATGTTCAGCGGATTCGGGGTGGCGTCCTCGCGGTACGGAGCGGCCTTGCCGTCGAAGACGTAGTCGGTGGAGATGCCGAGCGTCCATGCGCCGTGGCGCGCGGCGAGCGCGCCGATGCGCGCCTGGGCGGTGACGTTGATCGCGCGTGCGCCGCCAGGATCGCGTTCGCAGACGTCCGGGCGGCGTTCGGCCGCGCAGATGATCACCGCGGCCGGCTGGCGGGTGGCGAACAGGTGTTCGAGGGCCGGCTCGTCGAGGACGTCGAGTTCGGCGAGGTTTTCCGCCGGCAACGCAAGGCGTTTTGCGCCTGCGCCGTGCGGGTTGCGGATCGTCGCGACGAGGTTCAACGAAGACTCGCGGGACAGCGATGCGGCAACCGCGCGGCCGAGGAGGCCGGCGGCGCCGATGAGAAGAACGGTCGATTGCGGCACGGTAGCCATCTGTGAAAGGGGAACGGGGATTTCCGAGAGCCTATCCCAACTTTTGCATGCCGGGCATAAACCGATGACCGGCGCGCCGCCTCATGCCGGGCAAACGCAAGGCAGTTATTTCGATCGCGGGGGCTTCAACCCGGAGGCGATCCGGCAACGGATGCCCGGGACACGCGATCGTGCAACGAATGACGGGCAATCCGTCGCGATCGTGGCAGCATCGACACCGCCCGAATCAATCAGGAATTCGAACATATCCGCTGCGTGCCGATCAGTGAGCGGCGGCACATGGACGCCGGATGCTCCGCGGCACCGCGCACGCGCCACACGTCACACCCCGCCCACAAAAACAAAACCCGGCGCACTTACGTGCACCGGGCTCCGAGCCGGACAGAAACGCCGCCCCGCGTTACTTCCGGTCGAGCGAATACCGCCCCGGCCCGGTCAGTGCGAGCAACAGCAGCCCGCCGATGATGCTCACGTTCTTGTAGAAGTTGATCATCGCCATGTATTGCTCCATCCCCTGCAGCGCCCAGTAGCGATGGCCGATCAGCGCGGTCGCGAGCGTATAGGCGGCGAACACCAGTGCGAGCGGACGCGTATAGAAGCCGGCCGCGATCAGCAGGCCGCCGACCAGCTCGACCGCCACCGCGATCACCGCGGCCAGTTCGGGCGCCGGGTTCCCCGTCGACGCCATGTACGCGACGGTGCCCGAGAAGCCGCTCAGCTTCTGCCAGCCGAACAGCACGAACAGGATCATCAACAGCACGCGAGCCGCCAGCAGCAGCTCGTCCTTCTTCGACTCCAGCGAAACGTAACGCATAGCAATATCACCCTTGAATTGACGGTTTGATGCATCCGGTGCCGAGAGGCGCCGAATCACTCCTCGCACGATCGGACAGCAGGCCGGAGGGCTCGCCGCCGAAGAATCCGTCGGGTTGCGCCGTTCCCAGCGCGCTTCCGATCGGTTCTGGCGAAGCACGGATGCAGTCTACTGTCTCGCCACGAATCATCAATCCGTCAAAGAAGGATTCGCTGTCTCGTTCAAGTGGACAATCGAAGACAATCACGCCGACAGGCAAAGGTCGGCAGGCAGCGCAAATCAACCCGCTCAATGTGTCCGGAACACGGAAACACCCTACTTCTTTCAGGCCACCTGATTCAATCGATATTTTCGGCCTCAATTGACGTAAATCGGTCACAACCGCGTATCACGACTGTCATTGAACGACGAGTTCGATATGCGATTCACAAAGGCTGACTTGATTCACACAACCCTCCCTGCATTGCAATCGACCTGGCATTCCGTTGCATAAAAAAGCTCATGGCCCGGAAACGAACATCGGCAATGCGAAAACGTTTCACGGGCAGGCGGGTTGGAATCACCGGTGACGCGTTTCGTCCGTCAGACAAGGATTTCAGCCCGGTATCGACCATGGAACACGCTTTCCACATACCGTCAATCGATCCGATGTTTAGCAGAACCAGCTCAAAACATTGACCAATCCTTCTCGCCCTTTTCCGGCTCTCAAAACCGTGAAAAATGCTTGAATAAATACAACCGAAACGGTGTGTTTACGGCAAAAGATCGCAAACCTTTAGCCCTCACTCAAACACCCCGTTCCAATCTGCATTTTTCTCGACATGCATTACAAAAAATTACCAAGCAATACCGATTTAAATATACGATAGCGCACGTCCTTACGTTTTCCCGACACTCCCGTGAACCCCGGGAACGCGTCGCGCCGGACGCGCCCTGCCTTCGAAGCGCCGCAGGCCGACCCGGCAGCCGCTCGTCACGGGATCGTCATTCAATCGGAGACCACCCATGGCAACGAACACGCCCGTGAGCAGCGGCGCGAACACGAACAGCCTGTTGCAACAGGCGGCGCAATCGATCATCAACGGCTCGACAGGGAATCCGTCGATGGACGTCGGCACGCTCGTCAAGACGCTGGTGAATGCGAAAACCGCCGGCCGGGCCGCCGCGCTCGCCGCGTCGCAGACCACCGGCACCACGCAGATTTCCGCATTCGGCGCGCTGTCGTCGGCGCTGGGTGCGCTCGAGGCGGGCCTCGCCTCGCTGACGAATGGCGGGCTGCAGTCGACGTTCACCGCGGTCGCGAGCGGCAAGGGCCTGACCGCGACGGCGGGCGCGGGCGCGGTGGCCGGCACCTACACGATCGGCGTCACGCAGACCGCGACCGCGCAGGCACTGGCTTCGGCGGGCTTCGACGGGAGCAAGGCGCTCGGCACCGGCACGCTGACGCTGTCGCTCGGCAGCCAGTCGTTCAAGGTCGACGTCACCGGCACGAACAACACGCTGTCGGGCATCGCGGCCGCGATCAACTCCGCGGCGAACAACCCGGGGATCAGCGCGACCGTGATCAACGGCACCGACGGCGCGCACCTCGTGCTCGCGTCGACGAAGACGGGCTCGGCGAACGCGATCAGCGTCGCGGTCGGCAACGTGGCCAACGACAACGGGCTGTCGAACCTCGGCGTCACGTCGACGGCCGACACGACGGGCGGCGCGTCGAAGATCGAATCGGCGAACAGCGCGGCCGCGTGGCGACAAAGCGCCGTCGCGCAGGACGCGAAGTTCACGCTCAACGGCATCGCGTCGACCAGCGCGAGCAACACGGTGTCGGGCGTGCTGAGCGGCGTCACGCTGAACCTGTCGGCGGCCGCGGTCAGCGCGACCGATACGCAAACGCTCACGGTGAGCACCGATACGAAGTCGCAGGCGGCCACGATCACGAACTTCGTGAGCCTCTACAACACCGTCGTCAAGACGATGGGCGCGCTGTCGAGCTACACCGAAGGAGCAAGCTCGCAGGGTGCGCTGATCGGCGATTCGACGCTGAACACGATCCGCAACTCGCTCGCGTCGATCGTCGCGCGCGGTGTCGCGAACGAGAACGGCAACGGACACACGAACCTGATGGCGATCGGCATCTCGCTCGAGAAGGACGGCACGCTGAAGGCGGACAGCGCGAAGCTCGACAGTGCGCTGTCCAGCAACCCGTCAGGGGTCGCGCGCCTGTTCAACTCGACGAACGGGATGGGCAAGCAACTGACCGACCAGATCGCGCCCTTCACGAAGAAAGGCGGGATGATCGAAGTGCGCACGAACGCGCTGAGTGCCAACCTGAAGCGCGTCACGCAGCAGCAGACCGATCTGGCCGACTACGCCTCGCAATTGACCAAGCAGTATCAGGCGCAGTTCACGGCGCTCAACACGCTGATGGCCAAGATGAACTCCAACACGCAGTACCTGACGCGGCTGTTCGGCGGCGCCAACAGCAGCGGCACGCTGGCGAACAAGTGACGAGCGCCCGGGCGGCCCGATGATCGCGGCGGCGGCCGCCGGTCTGTGGATCGACCTGCTCGCGCCACCGCGCGTGGCGTCGTGCCCGGAAACATCGTTCATACCCGGCCGTGCGCAAGCGCGCGCCGGGCGCCCTCCGCCGGTTCGCGCTCCATCCCGGCGGGCTGCTTGCCCGCAGTTCACCCCGAACGGCCGTGCCGTCAGCCGAGACCTTCGACGCGATCGGCAAACAAATCGATCGCACGCGACACCTGACGCCCGAAATAGCCTGGCCGTTCGCGCTCGTATGCGCGCAGCAGCGACGTGCATTCACGCTCCGGCCAGCGCCACACGGGGCCCTGTTTCGCGAAGACCGGATGACCGTGCAGTTCGGCCGGTACCGCGTGCTCGTCGTCCCAGCCCCAGAAATACGCCTGATACGCGCGTGCGTACGGCATCCCCAGATGGCTCGCCACGGTCTCGTCGTGGCGCAGCGTGAAATCGACGATTTCCTTGCGCGCACGGCCGCCGATATCGTCGTGACGCGCCTCGATCCAGCAGTGATACCTCGCGAGCTGCGACAGATGCCGCGCGGTGCGGCGCCGCTCGCGCGTCGTGCACAGCGCATACAGGTTGCCGCCGCCGAAATCCAGCACCTCGCCACCCGCGAACGGCCGGTACGGCTTGCCGGTCAGCAGCGTCAGCACCTGCGCGCCGACGATCGCGTAGTCGGCACATCGCATGTAGCCGCTGCGCGTCGTCGCTTCCGACACGCTCCGGTGGACGACCTCATCGATCACGGCGTGCAGCATGGGATCTACCGGTGCCGCCAGGATCGGCGGCTGGCTTGTCGTCGTCACGTGTTGCATGGGAAGCGGATGCGGATTCAACGGTTCGTCGGGAAAAGCGCTCGGCGGCGCGATATTACGAATCGTTACAAGAAACGATGAGGGGCGTTGATCAGATTTGTGTGCTTTTGTCGCCCTGCGTGAACATGCAGCGGTCGGCCGGCGGCGGTTGATCGCGGGACGCAACGCGTCGGACGGACGGACGGACGGACGGACGGACGGGCGGCGGCGCCGCGGCTTGGCTTGGCTTGGCTTGGCTTGGCTTGGCTTGGCTTGGCTTGGCTTGGCTTGGCTTGGCTTGGCGCTCGGCTCGGCTCGGCTCGG
>NZ_WIXR01000061.1:0-51381 GCF_019425585.1 Burkholderia sp. COPS
GTGGAGAGCGGCTTCGTCACCGTGTCGGTTCGGCGCGGAGCTCGTGAGAGAGCACGCGCATTGGAACAGCCGCGTATGAAGATATGGGGACGGAGTGGTTTCGCGCCGATTGCGCTACGGTATCGATTTCATTACGCCGGGACGCAAGGCGAAAGAGAACGGAAAGGGGCAGACCGCCTGCCACCTTTGCGTCACATTCCGCGGCGGGCGGGGCGATTGCCGCGGATGCCCCACGGGGTGGGCGGGACAGGCGAAACGGCATGGCGGCGCGGGGGCACGGGACGCTGCGCAGCGCAGGTTTTTTGACAATCGGATGACGTATTCATACGATGAACGCCCTGCGGCGACGATTTCGCGTGGCCGACCGTCAGCGAGTACTCGTCGTGCCGATCCCCGTCCTGTTTGCCGTTCTGTGTGCCGCATTCCTGCATGCGTCATGGAACGCGCTCGTGCGCAGCAGCGGCGACCGGCTGCGGTCGGCCACCGTGCTGCAGATCGCGATCGGGCTGTTTGCGCTGCTGTTCCTGCCGGCAGCGGCGCCGATCACGCCCGTGAGCTGGCTCTGCGTCGTCGCATCGGCGGTGATCCACGTCGTCTATACGCTGCTGCTGGTGCGTGCGTACGAGCACGGCGACCTGACCGTCGCGTATCCGGTCGCGCGCGGCACCGCGCCGCTGCTCGTCACGCTCGGCGCGGCGGCGTTTGCGGGCGAGCACCTGAATGCCGGCGCGCAATGCGGGCTCGTGCTGATCTGCGCGGGCATCCTGGCGATCGGCCTGGAGCGCGGGCGCGACGCGAAGCACCGGATGATGCAGGTCCTGCCGACCGCGTTCGCGACCGGAGTGTCGATCGCGGCGTACAGCGTGGTCGACGGAATCGGCGTGCGGGAAAGCGGCAACACGGTCGGCTATACCGCGTGGATGTTCGTGCTGACGGGCGCGATGATGGCCGCGTACTACCGGCTGCGGGCGGGGCCGTTACGGCTGACGCAGGATGTCGGCGAGACGGCGAAGGCCGCGTGCGGCGGCGTGTTCGCGGCNNCGGTGTCGGCGCTGCGGGAAACGAGCGTGGTGTTCGCGGCGCTGATCGCGCGCGTGTATCTCGGCGAGCGGCTGACGCCGCGCCGGACGGCCGGCTGCCTGGTGATCGCGGCGGGGGCGTTGCTGATCAGTGCGTTCGAGGCGGTGAGGTAAGCGGGCCGCGCGTGCGGCCCGGTGCGTCAGCCTTCCACCGGCATCGCGCTCGTGCACTTGATCTCGTCGAGGCACACGCTCGAATGCACGCCGCTCACGCCGGGAATGCGCATCAGCGTCTCGAGCAGGAACGTGGACAGCCCCTTCAGGTCGCGCGCGACGACCTTCAGCACGTAGTCGATATCGCCCGTCACCGAAAAACACTCCTGGATCTGCGCGAGATCCGACACCAGTTTCTGGAACTTCGACAGGTCGCGGATATGCCCGCGCTCCATCGTCACGTGCACGAAGGCGGTGACGCCAAAACCGAGCGTGTCGGGGCACAGCCGGGTTTCGTAGCGGCGGATCGCGCCGATTTCCTCCAGCCGCCGGTGGCGGCGCAGTGTCTGCGCGGGCGACAGGCCGACCGCCTTCGCCAGATCGAGGTTCGACGCGCGGCCGTTCTCCTGCAGGATCGCAAGCAAGTGCCGATCGAGGCGATCCAGAACCGGTTCATGCATTTTTATTTCCTCATCCGTCTCCTGGATGCAATCTTATCTCATAATGTAGGGTTTGCATGAACGGGTTACGAAACCCGATTTCGCCGTCGCGACGCTAAACTGACGCCGGATTTTCGTGTGCGATCGCAGCAAGGCGGGCGCGGCGACGGTCGGCGGCCGGTGTGGCGGGGACGCCGACGCAAATCGGGCGCCGCCACGCGAAGATTGCAGTCCCCAACCCGGCGGCTCCACGAACGGCCCCGGCACAGCAAAACAGCGCCCGGCACACCGAGGCGCACCGCACCCCGCTTCAGGCGGAGGCGGACAGAGTGGAGAAGACATGGTTTCTGGAAACGAGAGCGACGGCCTGAAGCGCGGGCTGAAGAACCGGCACATCCAGCTGATTGCGCTCGGCGGCGCGCTCGGCACGGGGCTGTTCCTCGGCATCGCGCAGACGATCAAGATGGCCGGCCCGTCCGTGCTGCTCGGCTACGCGGTGGCCGGCATCGTCGCGTTCTTCATCATGCGCCAGCTCGGCGAGATGGTCGTCGACGAGCCCGTCGCCGGCTCGTTCAGCTACTTCGCCAACAAGTACGTCGGCCACTTCACCGGCTTCCTGTCGGGCTGGAACTACTGGGTGCTGTACATCCTCGTCAGCATGGCCGAGCTGTCGGCCGTCGGGATCTACGTGCAGTACTGGTGGCCCGGTGTGCCGACCTGGGTGTCGGCGCTGGTGTTCTTCGTCGCGATCAACCTGCTCAACCTGGCGAGCGTGAAGTCGTACGGCGAGACGGAATTCTGGTTCTCGATCATCAAGGTCGCCGCGATCGTCGGCATGATCGGCTTCGGCGGCTGGCTGCTCGCGAGCGGGCATGCAGGCCCGGAGGCGAGCGTCCGGAACCTGTGGCAGCACGGCGGCTTCTTCCCGAACGGCGTGTCGGGGCTCGTGATGTCGATGGCCGCGATCATGTTCTCGTTCGGCGGGCTGGAGCTGATCGGCATCACCGCGGCCGAGGCCGACGATCCGAAGCGCAGCATTCCGCGCGCGACCAACCAGGTGATCTACCGGATCCTGATTTTCTACATCGGCGCGCTCGCCGTGCTGCTGTCGCTGTATCCGTGGGAAAAGGTCGTCACCGGCGGCAGCCCGTTCGTGCTGATCTTCCATGCGCTGAGCAGCAACCTGGTGGCCAACGTGCTGAACGTGGTCGTGCTGACGGCCGCGCTGTCGGTCTACAACAGCGGCGTGTACAGCAACAGCCGGATGCTGTTCGGCCTCGCGCAGCAGGGCAATGCGCCGAAGGTGCTGTGCTCGGTGAACAAGCGCGGCATTCCGCTCGCCGCGCTCGGCGCGTCGGCGCTCGCGACCGGCGTGTGCGTGCTGGTCAACTATTTCATGCCGGGCAAGGCGTTCGAGGTGCTGATGGGCCTCGTCGTGTCGGCGCTGATCATCAACTGGGCGATGATCACGCTGATCCACCTGAAGTTCCGCCAGGCGAAGCGTGCGGCCCGGGAGGAGACTTCCTTCCGCAGTCTGGGCTATCCTTTCACGAATTACCTGTGCCTGGCATTCATGGCCGGCATTCTCGTCGTGATGTACCTGACGCCGGATCTCCGCCTGTCGGTGTACCTGATCCCGGTATGGCTCGCGGTGCTCGCGGTCGGGTATCGCTTCCGTCAGAAGAATGCAGGCTATGCGGTGCACGACGGCGCATCCGCACGCTGACGCAGGCCGGCCCGATCATTCTTCCAAACGAGACAGACTCAAGCCATGTTCGAACACATCGACGCGTACCCGGGCGACCCGATCCTGACGCTCAACGAGAACTTCCAGAAAGATCCGCGTGACCAGAAGGTCAACCTGAGCATCGGCATCTACTTCGACGCCGAAGGCCGGATTCCGGTCATGGGCGCCGTGCGCGAAGCCGAAACCGCGCTGCAGCGCGACCTCGGCGCGAAGCCGTACCTGCCGATGGTCGGCCTCGCCGCGTATCGCGACGCCGTGCAGGCGCTCGTGTTCGGCGCCGATCACCCGGCCCGCGCGGCCGGCCGCATCGCGACGCTGCAGACGCTCGGCGGCTCCGGCGCACTGAAGGTGGGCGCCGATTTCCTGAAGCGCTATTTCCCGGATTCGCAGGTGTGGCTCAGCGATCCGAGCTGGGAAAACCACCGCTTCATCTTCGAGCGCGCCGGCTTCACGGTGAACACGTATCCGTACTACGACGAGGCGACGGGCGGCCTGAAGTTCGACGCGATGCTCGCGGCGATCGACGCGCTGCCGGCGCGCAGCATCGTGCTGCTGCACGCGTGCTGCCATAACCCGACCGGCGTCGACCTCGACGAAGGCCAGTGGGAGAAGTTGATCGACGTGATCGAGGCGCGCGGGCTGCTGCCGTTCGTCGACATGGCCTACCAGGGCTTCGGCGCGGGCCTCGACGCGGACGCGTTCGCGGTGCGCGAACTCGCCCGCCGCGGCGTGCCGGCGCTGGTCGCGAACTCGTTCTCGAAGAACTTCTCGCTGTACGGCGAGCGCGTGGGCGGCCTGAGCGTCGTCTGCGAGGATGCCGCGGCGGCCGACCGCGTGCTCGGCCAGCTGGCCGGCGCCGTGCGCTCGAACTACAGCAACCCGCAGACCTACGGTGCGAAGGTCGTGGCCGCCGTGCTCGGCACGCCGGCGCTGCGCAAGCAGTGGGAAGAGGAACTGGCGGCGATGTGCCGCCGCATCGCGCGGATGCGCCAGTCGATCCATGACGGCCTGCGCGACCATGTCAGCGGCGAGGCACTGACGCGCTACGTGAAGCAGCGCGGGATGTTCACGTATACGGGCCTGACCGAATCGCAGGTCGACGCGCTGCGCGAAGTGCACGGCGTGTACATCCTGCGTTCGGGCCGGATGTGCGTCGCGGGCCTGAACGACTCGAACGTCGCCATCGTGGCCGATGCGATCGGCAAGGTGCTGAAGAGCGGCGTCTGATCGCCGCGCGCCCCGGCGCGCCGTGCGGCTGGCCGAACCGGCTGTCTCCCGCAAGGGGGCAGCCGGTTTTTCTTTGTGCGGCCGCAATGTCCGCCACCCGGCTGACGCGGGCGCAGGCGTGGCGGTACGATCACGCAATCGGACGCAACACGAACAGGAGCGACATGGGCATCCGGATCATCCAGCTCGGCACGCCGCGCGCGGCCGGCGAGGGCCTGCGGATCGGCACGGTGCGGCGGCCGCCGCGCGGCGTGCCGAAGGCGGAATTCGCGTCGCGCAACTACTATGATGTATGGCTGCCGACGTTGTCGCCGAGCCCGGAACTCGTCGCGCAGGCGCAGGCCGCCGAAACGGACGCCGAGTGGAACGCGTTCCGGCGTCACTTCCGCGCGGAGATGGCGCATGGCGATGCGCCGAAGGTGCTCGACCTGCTGGCGGCGCTGTCGGCGACCACCGCGTTCTCGATCGGCTGCTATTGCGACGACGAACGCCATTGCCACCGGAGCGTGCTGCGCGAACTGCTCGCGGAACGCGGCGCGACGATCGAGCCCGACGCGGGTTGAGCGTCGGTTGAAGGCGGGTTGAAAGCGAGCGAGCGTGTCGTCGCCAGTCGCGGCGGCACGCTGCCGCCGTCCATCGTGCGGCGCAGCGAACCCGTTGACGTGGGTCAAGCGTGGAGGCGCGCGCGCCACTATGCTCTTGTCATGGAGCGATCACGACGATGACAGGCGGACAGATGCAGATTGCCTTCCCGCCGGAACCGCCCGAATATTGCGCACGCGACCTGGTCGTGGCGTTTTCGGCGCTGGTCGACGGACGTTGCGTGCAGTGCGCGGTCACGGCCGAGGCGCTGGAAGATCATTTCGGCGCGCCGTCGCTGCTCGAACGCGACCTGCTGGCCGCATTCGACGCGCACCGGTCGGCGATCGAGGCGATGGCGCGACGCATGCTCGAGGAAATCGGCGGCCGGCCGGTGCTGCTGCACAGCGGCCACTTCCGGCTCTGAGACGGATACAGCAGGAGGGTGCATGACACTGCAGGGCAATATTCACGAACGCGACTGGTCCGTCGAAGTCGAGACGCGCCCGTGCGAATCGGGCGAATTCCGCTGCCGCGTGTCGGTCGAGCATGGCGCCGGCGCCACGCGCTTTCACCATACGTTCGAGCACAGCCATGCGTATCCGACCGAACGGGAGGCGATGATCGAAGGGCTGCGGGCAGGCATGACGTGGATCGAGATGAAGGCGTCACAGACCTTCAACGTATGAACGATCCCGCGCCGACCAAGGCGCGGGCAGACTATCGGCCGGGCCGCGATCGAAGAAATCGCGCCGTGCCACGGGCAACACCTGCCGCCGCATTTCGATGCGGGCGGCATATGCAAGGCGGTCGACGAGCGGGCGGCCCCGTCAGGAGACAAGACATGGGCGTGGGCATGCAGATCGCCTGCCATGGATTCGCGGGTACCGCCGCGATCGAAGCCGAAGCCGGCGCGCTGCTGGTGCGGCTCGAGCGCTTCCGCGCGCTGATCGGCGGCTGTCACCTCGCCATCGAATCGCGTGCCGCGGCCGATGGCGCGCGCCGGTTCGACGTGCGGCTCGACCTCGTGATGCACGACACGTCGCGCTGGCTGCTGCCGGCGTGTGTCGGCGACGATTTGGACGACACGCTTCGCCGCGCGTTCAAGCAGGCCGAACAGGCGCTGATCGCATGCCAGGCGGGCGGTGCGAGGGTGGGGCTGCGCGATGCGGCGGCAGGCAGCCCGGCGCAATGAGGCATCGCACGCGATGCTGCGCCGGCGGCCGGGCGTCGGCGCGCCCGGTCAGACCCGGGCGAGCGCTTGCGAGTCGATGATGCGCACGCGCTTGCCGCGCGTTTCGACCAGCGCTTCGCGATGGAACCGCGAAAACATCCGGCTGACGGTTTCGAGCTTCATCCCGAGATAGCAGCCGATTTCCTCGCGCGTCATCCGCAGGTTGAATTCCGTCGCCGAATAGCCGCGTGCCTCGAAGCGCGACGACAGGTTCAGCAGGAATTGCGCGACCCGCTGTTCGGCCGACATCGTGCCGAGCAGCAGCATCTGGCTCGATTCGCGGACGATCTCGCTGCTCAGCATCTGATAGAGGAAGTGCTGCATCGGCTTGATCTCGCGGCACGCCGCTTCGAGCGCGCCGAACGGGATGATGCACACGACGCTGTCTTCGAGCGCGATCGCGTCGCAGCAGTGCTGGCCGCTGCCGATGCCGTCCATCCCGAGCGTTTCACCGGCAATCTGGAAGCCCGTCACGTGCTCGCGGCCGTCGCGATGCATCATCACCGTCTTGAACGAACCCGCGCGCACCGCGTAGATGCTCTGGAACGGATCGTCGGTGCGGAACAGCGCGTCGCCCTGGCGCACCTGCCGGGTCGTGCAGATGATCGCGTCGAGGCGGCCGTATTCGGCGGCCGTCAGTTGCGGCGGCAGGCACATCGAGCGCATCGCGCACGCCGAGCAGCGCGCGGCGGGATGCTTGGCGGCGTCGGCACGCGTGACCGCGCGAAGCGGAATCGTCGGCCGAGGCGTGATGGATACGTCGGCGGCGCAGGCGGTGGCTGTGGACATGAGTCACTCCGGCTCGTCAGGGGTGGTGCACGCGAGCGTGCACCAGGGATTCGATGACGCGGCATGCGGCGTCGAATTCGACGGTCTTGTCGAAGAAATAGTCGGCTCCGGCCGACGCGCATGCCTCTCTGAATGCCGGCGCCGAGTGATTCGTCAGCACGATCGTGACAATGCGCGGCGCGGCTTTCGACAGCGTCCCGATCAGGTCGAGGCCGCTGCCGTCCGCCAGCCGCAGGTCGACGATCACGACATCCGCCTGGCTGCTGCGGATGTGCGTCCACGCGTCCTGGCCGTCTTCCGCCTCGCCCACGACGGCGACACCGCGGATCGCGCCGACGAGCAGCGCGATCCGCTGTCGGACGGCGACGGCGTGATCGACGAGAAACACCCGGAGCGCGGCGGGCAACTGGCTGGCATTCATGCCGGCAGTATCGTGTTGCGCCGCCGAAAATGAAATCGGCCGAATTGGAAGTTGATGTAGGCCGCGGCGACGCGTTGTAGGGCGATTCCTACAACGCGTACGGGAAATCGCCGGAGCGGCCCCGGTGTGACGTGCCGCGTGCGGGGCGGGCGGGTCGTGCTGCCGGATCAGCCGGCCCGGCGCGCGTCCAGCGCATCGCGCGCGGTTCGGCACGCGGCCAGATCCCACGCCGCACAGCCGACGCTCTTGAACAGCAGCGGCCCGGTACGGTCGAATGCGCCGCCCAGCACGTCGGCGAGCGACGCGACCTGCTGCCAGTCGACCTGCGCGACGATCAGGTCGCCGGCCTCGTGGCGGGCGCCGGCCGGATCGTCGACGACCAGCCGGCTGGCGCGCACGGTGTTCGCGTCGATTTCCGCGGCGTCCGCGGTGAACGCGCCGACGCCGACCACGAGCCGGCCTTCGCGCGCGGCTTCGCGGTAGACGGGCGTGCGGCTCGTCGTCAGCGTCACGACGACGTCGATCGCATCGGGAACCGCGTCGCCGTCGAGCGGTGTGAGATGCGGCGCGTGCGCGCGGTGCGCGGCGCAGAATGCCGCCGCGCTGTCGGCGCGATTGCCGCGCACGTGCAGGCGCGCGTCGGGAAAGATCGCCGCGAGCGCTTCCGCGTGATTGGCCGCCTGCTTGCCGGTGCCGATCAACAGGATGTCGCGCGGCGCGGCGCCGTGCAGCGCCTGGATGCCGAGTGCGGTGATGGCCGCCGTGCGGCGTCCGGTGACCGTCGGGCCGTCGAGCGCGAAGCGCATCTCGCCGGTGGTCGCGTCGTACGCGGTCACCTGGCCGAGGATCGTCGGCAGCCCGCGCGCGCCGTTGCACGGGCACACGTTCACGAGCTTGTGGGTCGCGAGGTCACGCGCGCTCGACGGCATCGACAGCATCACGCCGCCGGCCTGCAGCGGCACGACCAGGCGCTCGGGGCTGACGATCTCGCCCGCCGCATAATCGGCGACGGCCTGCCTGAGCGTGGCGAGCAGCGCCGGGTAGTCGAGCAGCGCGGCCGTGTCGGCCGCATCGAAAACGGGAATCGGGGAAAGCGCGGTCATCGTGTACGTCGCATGCGTCGGTGAGCGTGGACGACGGGCGCATGCCGCGCCCGCCACAAAGCTGCCGGATACCGTGGCACTGGGCAGTGTGGATCGAATCTATACCACTTTCTGGACTGCCCGCAACCCAGAAAATAAAGCGCCTCGCCGTTTTTGGTTCTAATATCTGTCCAGAAGGGCCGCCTTGGCCTCGATGCCGGCGCGCTCCGGTATAGTGCGAACCCATTCCAGATTCACGCCCGCGACCGGGCAGGAGCTACACGATGATGTCCGCGCGTCCCGACTCACTCGAAGGCGGATTCAAGCCGCTGCAGATCTACGAGCAGGTGGCCGAGAAGATCCGCGACGAGATCCGCGCGGGACGCTACGCCGCCGAGTCGCGGCTGCCCTCCGAGCGCGAGCTCGCGGGGCTGTTCCAGGTCGGCCGGCCGGCCGTGCGCGAAGCGCTCGGCGCGCTGCAGAACGAAGGGCTCGTGTTCACGAAGCGCAATTCGGGCACCTACGTCGTCGCGGCGCCGCTCGACGTGCTCGCGCAGCGCGGCGACACGCACGAGGCGTCCGAAGCCGATTTCAGCCCGACGTCGACGCTCGACGTGCGGTTGATCCTCGAGCCGGCGATCGCGCGCCTCGCGGCCGCGCATGGCCGGGCCGACGCCGGCGCCGAACGCTACCTGGCCCAGATGGAAACCATTACCGACGTCGACGATCCGCATCAGCGGGCGCTGTGGAACGAGAGCGACCGTTTGTTCCACCGGCAACTCGCGTTGATGACCGGCGACCCGCTGATCGTGAAGATCGCGGACGAAGTCGCGAAGACGATGGACCAGCCGCTGTGGAAGCGGCTGAAGGACGACGGCATCTACGACGCGGGCCGGATCCGGCTCTACGTGTCCGAGCATCGGCTGATCTACGAGGCGATCGTGTCGGGCGACGCAGATGCGGCGGCGTTTTATGTCGAACAGCACATCCGCCGCGTGCGGCGCGACATCGCGCCGAAGTGACCGCGTCGAAATCGTTCTGGTCTGAAAAATGACCAGAATCGAACACTTTATTTTGAAATTGCTTGCGCGGTGACCACGCGTGTCCTACATTGGTTTCACACAAAACCAATCAGGAGACATCGTGCGACACCTCGTTACCGCGCTTTCGGTGGCCATCGCCGCCGGCGCGCTGACTTCCGCGCACGCGCAGGAAGTCGTGATGATCGGCCATTCGGCGCCGCTGACCGGCCCGCAGGCCGCGAACGGCAAGGACAATGAAAACGGCGCGCGTCTGGCCGTCGACGAACTCAACAAGGCCGGCATCAAGGTCGCCGGCAAGAGCGTCACGTTCAAACTGGTTTCCGACGACGACCAGGCCGACCCGAAAGCGGGCGTGCAGGTGGCGCAGAACCTCGTCGACAAGGGCGTCGTCGCGGTGCTCGGCCCGTACAACTCGGGCGTCGCGATTCCCGCATCGCGCGTGTACTCGAATGCCGGCGTGCCGATGCTGCCGGTTGCATCGAACCCGGCGCTGACCAAACAGGGCTTCAAGAACATCTTCCGGATCGGCGCGAGCGACGAGCAGCTCGGCGGCACGATGGCCACGTTCGCCGCGAAGACGCTGAACGCGAAAACCGCCGCCGTGATCGACGATCGCACCGCGTACGGGCAGGGCGTCGCCGAACAGTTCATGAACGTCGCGAAGGCGAACGGGATCAGGATCGTCGACCAGGAATACACGAACTCGTCGGCCACCGATTTCCTCGGCATCCTCACCAAGATCAAGGCCAGCAACCCCGACGTGATCTTCCTCGGCGGCTATGCGGCGCAAGGTGCGCCGATGGCCAAGCAGATGAAGCAGCGCGGCCTGCGCGCGAAGCTGCTCGGCGGCGACGGCATCTGCTCGGCCGACATGGGCAAGGTCGCGGGCGACGCGGCATCGATCGTCTACTGCGCGCAGGGCGGCGTCGCGCTCGAGAAGACGGCGGCCGGCCGCGAATTCCTGAAGAAGTACCACGACACGTATCACACCGATACGCAGGTCTACGGCGTGAACTACTACGACGGGATGAAGCTGCTCGCCGACGCGATGGTCAAGGCCGGTACGACCACCGACAAGGCGAAGCTGATCGCGCAGCTCGCGAAGTCGAACTACGCGGGCGTCGCGGGCACCTATTCGTTCGACGCGAACGGCGACCTGAAGGGCGCGCCGACGACCGTCTACGTGATCCGCAACGGCCTGCCGGAGCCGTACGCGAAGTAAGCGACCCAGCGACGCACCAGGCGCCGCACAAGCCTGTCACCGGACGGCGGCGCGACCGCCGTCCTTCGTTTCCACGCATCCGATCGACCATGAAAATATCCCGATCCCTTTCCACCGTCGAAGTGCATACGGGCGGCGAAGCGTTCCGCATCGTCACGAGCGGGCTGCCGAGACTGCCGGGCGACACGATCGTCCAGCGCCGCGCGTGGCTCAAGGAGAACGCCGACGAGATCCGCCGCGCGCTGATGTTCGAACCGCGCGGCCACGCCGACATGTACGGCGGCTACCTCACCGAGCCGGTGTCGCCGAATGCCGATTTCGGCGTGATCTTCGTGCACAACGAAGGCTACAGCGACCATTGCGGGCACGGCGTGATCGCGCTGTCGACCGCCGCCGTCGAGCTCGGCTGGGTGCAGCGCACGGTGCCGGAAACGCGGGTCGGCATCGACGCGCCGTGCGGCTTCATCGAGGCGTTCGTGAAGTGGGACGGCGAGCATGCGGGGCCGGTGCGCTTCGTCAACGTGCCGTCGTTCATCTGGCAACGCGACGTGTCGGTCGAGACGCCGTCGTTCGGCACCGTGACCGGCGACATCGCGTACGGCGGCGCGTTCTATTTCTACGTCGACGGCGCGCCGTTCGACCTGCCGGTGCGCGAAGCGGCAGTGGAAAGGCTGATCCGCTTCGGCGCGGAAGTGAAGGCCGCCGCGAACGCGAAATACCCGGTCGTGCATCCGCAGATTCCGGAAATCAACCACATCTACGGCACGATCATCGCGAACGCGCCGCGCCATCCGGGCTCGACGCAGGCGAACTGCTGCGTGTTCGCGGATCGCGAGGTCGACCGCTCGCCGACGGGCTCCGGCACCGGCGGCCGGGTCGCGCAGCTCTACCAGCGCGGGCTGCTCGCGGCCGGCGACACGCTCGTCAACGAATCGATCGTCGGCACGGTCTTCAAGGGGCGTGTGCTGCGCGAAACGACGGTCGGCGGGATGCCGGCCGTGATTCCGGAAGTGGAAGGCAGCGCGCATATCTGCGGGTTCGCGAACTGGATCGTCGACGAGCGCGATCCGCTGACCTACGGTTTTCTCGTGCGCTGAGTCGCCGCGCCGATCGGCCGCGCGTTGCGCGGCTTCCCGTTTGTCGTACCAGGCTTGGCGCGTCGTTCCCGTCAGGGAGCGCGCGCCTTTTTTGCGTGTGAACCGGCACCCGGCCGCCCGCGCAGGCGGGCGCGACGCCGTCGCGGTTCGGCCGGCCGCGCGAGTTTGGTACGATGCACCCTTTTCAGCCGAGCTCCACCCGCGTGAATCGCCGAAACGTGTCGTCAGTGCGTGACTTCTGTGCCAGATGGGTCGCGCGCGCCCAACCCGTCGCGGCTGCCGCCGTCGCGAGGGTCAAGCCTCTCGCCGCAGTTGCGTGGCACCACCTGCGTCATCCTACGCGCCGCGGCGTGCTGCTCGCGGGCGCCGCCGTGCCGGCGCTGTTCGTGGCGTACGTGGTCGTGCTCATCCCGTTTACGCCGGGCATCGGCGACATCCGCAAGGCGCGTGTCGACCAGCCCGCGCAGGTGCTGTCCGCCGACGGCAAGCTGCTGGCCGAATTCAAGCCGTCGAACCGGGAATGGGTGCCGCTCAGGCAGATCTCGCCGCACATGGTCGATGCGCTGATCGCGACCGAGGATCACCGCTTCTACGAGCACCACGGCCTCGACTGGAAGCGCACGGCATCGGCCGCGCTCCATACGTTCTCGGGCAGCCGCCAGGGCGGCTCGACGATCACGCAGCAGCTCGCGCGCAACCTGTATCCGGACGAAATCGGCCGCGCGCCGACGCTCACGCGCAAGGTGAAGGAGGCGATCACCGCGCTGAAGATCGAGGCCGTCTACAGCAAGGACCAGATCCTCGAGACCTACCTGAACACGGTGCCGTTCCTGTACAACGCGTACGGCGTCGAGATGGCCGCGCGCACCTATTTCGACAAGTCCGCCGACGAGCTGGACGTGCTCGACAGCGCGACGCTCGTCGGGATGCTGAAGGGCAACAGCTACTACAACCCGGTGCTGAACCCCGAGCGCGCGCTGCAGCGGCGCAATACGGTGCTCGGCCAGATGGTGAAGTACGGCAAGCTGTCGCCCGCGCAGTTCGCGCAATTGCAGCGCCGGCCGTTGCGGATCGATTTCGAGCGCCAGAAAGAGCCGCCCGGGCCGGCGCCGCATTTCGCGCAGCAACTCCGCAAATGGCTGATCGCGTGGGCCGACCGCAACGACTACAACATCTACTCGGACGGGCTGATCGTGCGCACGACGATCGACTCGCGGTTGCAGCAGATGGCGACGCAGGCGCTCACGCTGCAGGGCAACCAGTTGCAGGGCATCGCGAACAACGCGTGGAGCGGCCGCGACGGCTGCGGCACCGACAACGAGGTCTTCCGCACCTTCATGCGCGAGTCGCCCGAGTACAAGGCCGCGCAGGACGCCGGCAAGGACGACGCGGCCGCGATGAAGCTGCTCGCGGCTGACCGCGGGTTCATGCGTGCGCTGTGCAAGACCAAGACCGACGTGCAGGCCGGCTTCCTCGCGATCGACCCGCGCAACGGGCAGATCCGCGCGTGGGTCGGCAGCCGCGACTTCACCAGCGAGCCGTTCGACCACGTCGCGCAGGCGCGGCGCCAGCCGGGCTCGACGTTCAAGCCGTTCGTCTATGGCGTCGCGTTCGCGAACGGGATGAAGCCGGACGACACGTTCATCGACCAGCCGGTCGAGATCCCGCTGAAGGGCGGCGAGATCTGGCGGCCGAACGACGACGTGCCGCCGACGGGCAAGCCGATGACGCTGCGCGACGCGGTCGCGCTGTCGCGCAACCGGATCACCGCGCAGGTGATGGAGAAGGTCGGGCCGGCCTCCGTCGCCAGGCTCGCGCGCGACATGGGCGTGCGGGAAAGCCCGCTCGAACGCGTGCCGTCGCTCGCGCTCGGCACGAGCCCGGTCACGCTGAAGGAGATGGTCGCGTCGTACGCGACGGTCGCGAACGGCGGGCTGTATGTCGAGCCGCAGATGGTGACGCGCATCGAGAACCGCCAGGGCGACGTGCTCGCCGAATACGCGCCGGCGCCGCCCGAGCGCGCGCTCGACGCCGAAACCGACAAGACGCTGCTCAGCGTGATGCGCGACGTCGTGACGCGGGGCACGGGCGGCAGCATCCGCACGCGCTTCGGGATTCGCGGCGACGTGGCCGGCAAGACGGGCACGACGCAGGACAACGCGGACGGCTGGTTCATCCTGATGCAGCCCGGCCTCGTTGCCGGCGCGTGGGTCGGTTTCGACGACGGCCGCGTGACGTTGCGCAGCGATTACTGGGGGCAGGGTGCGCATAGCGCGCTGCCGATCGTCGGCGATTTCTTCCAGCGTGCGCAGCGCGCCCGGATCGTCGACACGAAGGCGAAATTCGATACCGAGCCGTCGCCGGGCTGGTTCGCGTCGCTGCGCGAGCGCGTGACGGATCTGTTCGACACATGGTTCCCGCCCAAGCCTGAGAAGGCGCCCGCGCCGGCCAGGACACAGCGGGTGGAGCGCGCGCCCGAGGCTGACACCGGCACGGAATCGACCGCCTCGGCCGCCTCCGCGCCGGAGGCGGCATCGGGTGGCATCGTCGAGGAATGGGTACCGGCGTCGGAAGTGGCCGCGTCGGCTGCCGCGCTGTCGGCCGGCGCGTCGCAACCGCAGCCTGCTCAGCCGCCAGCGGGGGCGAGCACGCCAGGCGGGGGCAGCTCGGGCTTCGGTACCGCACCGGCCGCCGCCCCTTCGGCTGCACCGGCCCAGCCGCCCGTGCCGGCCGCTCCCGACGCGAGCGGCGCTTCGCAGTAACGGAGCCGTTCAGATTTCGCGCGCGGCTGCCGTAATCATGGTGTCACGACAGCTCGCGCGGTCGCTCCGCGCCTCTCAGATGAGGCTATTTTCCGACTACGTCGCGCTCGCGCGCGACGACCTCGCCGCCGGTGTCCCGCTCGCCTTCGATCTCTACAATGCCGACGGCGCCGCGCTGCTGCCGGCGGGCACGACGCTGCGCGATGCCGCTCAGCATGCATTCCTGTTCGACCATTTCCGGCCGGTACGTCGGCGCGACGACACCGAAGCCGAAACCGCGCCGCGCGTGCCTGACGGGGTGCCGCACGCCACGCGAATGGGGTTGTCGGCGGGCGCCGCGATCGGCATCCGCCGCCGGGTCGGCACGACCCGCGGGCTGCAGCGCTACCGGCTGATCGGCATTGCCGCATCGGGTGCGCTGTTCGTCGAGCCGCAGCCGGCGGCCGCGTTCGACTTCACGAGTGGCGACGACATCGAGGCGGTGGCCATCGGCCGTGCCGCGGTGTCGCGTTTCGGTGCGACGGTGGAGTCGGTGCAGGGGGCGGGCGGCGCGCGGTTCCTGGTCCTGTCGCCCCCGGGTTTCGTCGACCGCCTGCGCACACGCGCGGAGCCGCGCGTGCCGGTGCGGATCGCCGCCTGCTGCGCAGGCGGAGCGGAGGGCGCGGAAGGCATCGGGATGGTGCACGACATCAGCGTGAGCGGGCTGTCGATTGCCGTCGACCGGCCGATTGCCGCCATCGGCGAGCCCTTGCGCGTACTGCTGCCGTACGCGACGGGCGGCCGGGTCGAGCTGCTGGCGCTCGACGGCACGGTGCGGGCCGTCCATGCCGACCCGGCGGCGCCCGCGCTGACGCTGCATCATGCGGCGTTCGGCGAGATCGGCGCCGACGACCTGATTCGCCTCAAGGCGCTGCTGTTCGACCGGCTGATGGCGTCGTCGGGGCGCTGATGCCCGGCGGGGCGCGCCGGGCACCGTATCGCAGCATTCGGTGCGCGAACGCCGATAATCGTCTGACGATTCAGTGAATTCCGTGACGATTGTATGTTTTCCGTCAACAGTGAATTCGCGATTTAAGTATTTACCCTGATAGAGCCGCCTCCTAGACTTCTACTCATGCGCAACGACCCCGAGTCCGAAGCGCCTGACAAAACAATCCTGGAGGTAACGCATCATGAAATCGCTGATCAAGGCAGTTGCACTGGCCGCCCTGGTGGCCGCACCGGTCGTTTCGTTCGCCCAGAGCCAGCAGCCGCTGACGCGCGCGCAAGTGCGCGCCGAGCTGGTCCAGCTCGAAAAGGCCGGCTACAACCCGAACGACTGGATCAACTACCCGGAAAACATCCAGGCCGCGCAGGCAAAGATCGCCGCCGCGCAGAACACTGGCGCGCAAGTCGACGCAACGGGCTACGGCTCGAACCCTGTCGGGACGTCGCAGTCGGGTCAGCGCGTGCTCGTGCCGGCCGCCACCGACCGTTCGTCGGTGTTCTTCGGCCACTAAGCCTGGCAGCGCCCGCAAGGGCGCCCGGCGCTTGCCGTCTCTTCCGAAACCCGTGCACGGTGTCCGTGTGCGGGTTTTGCATTTGGGCTGCCTGAATCGTCGGGGCGTGCGCGAGCGCGTTGCGCCCGATGCGCATCAGCGGCGGCTGCCCGCCTGGCGCGCGCGTGTCGCGAGGACGGCCGCGACACCGCCGAGGATCGCGACCGATGCGAGCGCGAGCCGCCAGGTCGGCTGTTCCGACAGGAACAGCACGGCGCCGCACGCGGCGATGGGGGGAACGGAGAGCTGAACTGCCGCGGCGCGCATCGCCGTGAGGTGTCGCAGCGCGGCATACCAGAGCACGTAGCCGAGGCCCGAGGTCAGCGCGCCGGAAAGCACGGCGAGTACGACGCCGGCCGGCGTGACGTGGAAGCGGGCGGCGAGCGCGACGCTCAGCGCGAGCGCCAGCGGCGCGGCGCGCAGGAAATTGCCGGCGGTCGCCGCGACCGGATCGACGGGCCGACGGCCGCGTATCGAATAGATTCCCCATGCGATGCCCGCGGCCGTCATCAGCGCGGCGCCGCGCGGCGTCGGCGCGGCGAGCCCCGGTGACACGAGATACACCAGTCCGCCGAGCGCCGCGCCGAACCCGGCCCAGCCGGTCGCGGCAAACCGTTCGCCGGCGTGCCATCCCGCCGCAAACATCGTCAGCTGCACCGCGCCGAACAGGATCAGCGCGCCGGTGGCCGCGCTGACGGTCAGGTACGCAAACGAGAAGCACGCGACGTACACGAACAGCATCGCCGCGGCGGGCCAGTCCGCGGGCGGGGCGGGCCGCCGCGCACCCGCGCGCGCGACGATCGCGAGAATCAGCGCGCCGGATACGAGACGCAGGCTGCCGAAGCTGGCCGCGTCGATCCGTCCGGCCTGCAGCGCGAGCCGGCACAGCAGCGAATTCGACGCGAACGCGAGCATCGCGATCGACGTCAGCGCGGCGACGCGCATGCCCGGGCGGACATGCAGCGCGAACGTGGAGGCAAGCGGTCGCATCGCGGGCCTCACGCGTGGCTGGCAACGATCAGCACGGCCGCGCCGAACAACGCGGTGCCAAGCGGCGCGGTGAGCGCCTGCCCCCACGCCGCATTCTTCTCGAGTGCCATCAACGCGGCGAGCGCCAGCATCCAGCCGAGACTGCCGGCGCCGACGACGAACATCAGCAGCATCAGCGCCCAGCAGCAGCCGACGCAGAAGAGCCCATGGCTGACGCCGAGCGCAAACGCGTGACGCATCGGCGTGCGGCCACGCCAGCGGCTGATCACGAAACTGAACGGCGTGCGGCAACGATCGAGGCAATGCGTCTTCAGTCCGCTGAACTGGAACGCGCCCGCGAGCGCGAAGACGGCCGCGCCGATCAGCCAGCCGCGCCACGCGAGCGCCGGCACGCGCGCGACACCTGCCAGCACCAGCCCGTGCAGGCCGTGCGCGACGAGGCCGAAACCGCTCCACGTGGCGACGTAGCCGATGCCGACGAGCGCGAGCAGGCGCGTCTGGTCGGGGCGGCTCGCGACGACGCGGGCGAACGCATCGAACAGCGACAACGTCGTCGGCAGCATCATCGCGAGGATCATCAGCGTCCAGCCGGCCGCGTCGAACGCGGCCGGCAGCCACAGCGTCCCGCCCGGCAGCGCGCGGCATAGTGCGCTGAACGGTGCGGACAATGCGCTGTCGCCGTGGTCGAGATACCGCCCGTACGGGCTGCGCGTCCATGCCCACAGCGTGAGCCACGCGAACGCGACGAGACTCGCGAGCACGAGCGGAAACAGGCGCCGATGCAGCGAAGCAGCCATGACCGTGGGCCTGCAATCGCGCTTCACGCGTCGAACAGGAACGTGCTCTGCAGCGCGTTGTGATTCTTCAGATCGACGTCGATGCCGATCGCCGCGTTCTTCGACCGATAGACCGGCGCCTTGCCGACGAACACGGGCGCGCCGGGTACCGTCGAGAACACGGTGTCGGTCAGCGTCGTCTGCGCGCCGCTCGGGCCGAGATACGGCTCGAGTTCCGCGTGGTAGTCGGTGCCGATCGACAGTGTGCCGCGTGCCCCTTCGACGTTGAACGCGATGGGGGCGCGTTCGATCGACACGACCGTGCCGATCAGTTTCGCGAGTTCGGCGATCGGGCCGCCGGCCTGGCCGGTGTAGACCTTCAGCAGCGCCTGCTCCTGCACGTCGGACGCCGTGTCGCTGACGTAGATCGCGGCCGTCCAGTTGCCTTGCAGGATGTTGCCCGGCACACGACACACGGCGGCGATCGTGTTGCCGCTCACGTCGACGCCGTCGACGGTGCCCTGGTCGACATGCCATGCGACGATCGTGTCGCAGACGCCGAAATCCGGGTCCTCGCCGATCCAGCACGGGCAGAGTACGCGACAGTTGCAGACCTCGAGCAGACGGCCTTCCAGGTGATAGCTCATGATTCCCTCCAGGGAGCGACGGCGAAAGCACGTTGGGCCGGGTGGAGGAACCTGACTGACGAGTCGCCACCCCGCTCGGCGATGCGAACGCGAAATGCGCTGAGGAATGCGCGGAAGCGGAGACGGGATGGATGCGATAGCGCGGGCCTGAAGCGGCGTATCGATTTTCCAGTGTAGGTGCGCGGGGACGATATGCAAGCCGTCGCGGGCGCTGCGATGCCGGCTGACAAGCCGGCGCGCGTGCGCTAGCATCGCGATCGGTATCGCCGCCGCACGGCGGCCGATGCGCGACAGCACGACAGGCCCGGCACCGGGTTCCACGACTTCAACGAACAACAAGGAGCATCCATGCGTGTCTTGACCGGCCTGCTGTGCGCACTGGCGCTGGCGGCGAACGTCGCCCATGCACAGGCGAATTGTGCCGACGCGACGGACCAGGCGGCGATGACGGCGTGCGCCGATCGCGCGTACAGGAAATCCGACGGGGAACTGAACCGGATCTACCAGGCCGTCACCGCGCGCCTGCGCGATGCGCGGCCGCTCGCCGACAAGCTCGTGAACGCGCAGCGTGCGTGGATCGCATACCGCGATGCCGAATGCAGCTTCTCCAGCGCGAACGCCGAGGGCGGCAGCGCGTATCCGATGGTCGTGTCGACCTGCCTCGACGATCTGACGAAAGCGCGCACCGAAACGTTGAAGGGTTATCTGTCGTGCGAGGAAGGTGATCTCGCGTGCCCGGTGCCCGCGAAGTAGGCATGGTGAGCCGCCCACGGTCGGGCGCACGGCGCGCGGCCGGGCGGCGCCCGCCATCCGCTGGCAGACGTCGCTAGACGCCGTCCGTTTCGTCGAGCAGCTTGTGCCGCATCGCGTAGCGCACCAGCGCCGCTTCGTGCGGCATCTGCATCTTTTCCAGGATCCGTGTCTTGTACGTGCTGACCGTCTTCGCGCTCACGCACAGCGCGTTGGCGATCTCGGTCAGCGTCTGGCCCGCCGCGATCCGCCGGAACACGTCGAATTCGCGATCGGACAGCCGCTGGTGCGGCAACGTCTCGGCCGGCTCGTTCAGGCTCTGCGCGAACTGCTCGGCCATCGCGAGGCTCACGTAGACGCCGCCCGACGCCACCTTCGTGACCGCGCCGACCAGCTCGGCGCTCGCGCTTTCCTTCGTCAGATACCCCGACGCGCCGGCGCGGAACGCGCGCACCGCGTACTGCTGCTCCGCGTGCATGGTCAGCACGAGCACACGCAGCGCGGGTTTCTCGTCCTTGATCTGCTTGATCAGCTCGACGCCGTTGCGGCCCGGCATCGACAGGTCGAGCACCAGCACCTGGGCGGGCGTGGCGCGCACGAGCGCGATCGTCGACGGGCCGTCGCAGGCTTCGCCGGCCACTTCGAACCCGGTGGCGTTCTGGAGGATGTGCCGCAGACCGTCGCGTACGAGCGTATGGTCGTCGGCGATGAGCACCTTGATCATGTGATGAGCGTTTCCTGTTGTACGGTGCTGAGCGGGAGTGCGACGGTGATCGAGAAACCGCGCGCGAGCGCGGTGTCGATCGTCACGGTGCCGCCCAGCATGTGGGCGCGTTCGCGAATGCCGATCAGGCCGAACGATTTGTCTTCGTGGGCCGGGCCGCCGGGTGCCGAGCCGCGGCCGTTGTCCGCGACGCGCAACACGCAGTAGCCTTCCTCCACGTCGAGCCGCAGCGCGACGCGCGTCGCATCCGCATGGCGCGCGACGTTCGTCAGCGCTTCCTGGACGATCCGGAACAACGTGGTCGCGCCCGTGCTGGTGAACGTGAGGCCGCCCGTTTCGATGTGCCGCTCGACGTCGATCCCGTAGCGGTTCGTGAAATCGTTCGCGAGCCATTCGATTGCCGGCACGAGGCCGAGATCGTCGAGCATCACGGGCCGCAGGTCGGCCGCGATGCGCCGCACCGATGCGACCGTCGCGTCGATCAGCCGCCGCATGCCCTGCAGGTGCGACAGCACGCCCTCGTCGGGCAGCGCGCGGCCGGGCACGCGCAGTTGCTGTTCGACCACCGACAGATCCATCTTCAGCGCGGTGAGCTGCTGGCCGAGGTCGTCATGCAGTTCGCGCGCGATGCGGGTCTTTTCCTCTTCGCGCACGTTCTGCAGGTTCGCCGACAGTTCGCGCAATTCCTCGCGCGACAGCTTCAGCGCATTCTCCGCGCGCTGCCGCTCGGTGATGTCGCGCAGCATCACCGTGTAGAGCTTGCCGGACGCGTCGCGGATCTGCGAGATCGACGCCTCGATCGGGAACTCCTCGCCGTTGGCGCGCAGCCCGAACAGCACCCGCTGGCGGCCCATCTGACGTTCGGACACGCCCGTCACGCCGAACTGGTCGACGTGCTTCGCGTGCGCGGCGCGAAACCGTTCGGGGATAAAACGCGACAGCGGCGCGCCGATCGCTTCCATTGCGGACACGCCGAACACCTGCTCGGCCATCGGATTGAAGATCACGACCGTCTGCTTCTCGTCGATCGTGATGATCGCTTCCATCGACGAACGGATGATGCCCATCATCCGCGCCTCGTTGAGGATGCCGCGGCTGCTCGCACCGGAATCGGCGGCACCGGTGCGGCGCAGCAGCGCATGGACGAGCATCGCGAACGCGATCGACGCGATCAGCCCGGCGGCGAGCACGGTGCCGGCCGCGCGTTGCGCGCCGGTTGCGCTCGGGCGGCCGTCCGCGGAATAGGCGAGCGTCAGCACGGTGCCGCCGAAGCTCAGCTCGTCGGTGCGCCGCATCAGGTCGGGCGATGCCGACGCCTCGTCGGTCGTCGTTTCGACGCTGACGATCGCACGCCGGTCGCCGCCGGCGGTCATCGACACGTCGATTCCGCGTTCCGCGTCGAGCGCGCGCTCGATCAGGCGACGCGGGCTCAACGCCGCGAACAGCACGCCGTCGGCGGCGGTGTCGCGCGTGCCGGACGGCGGGGCGGCCGCGTGCGGCGACGCGGCGACCGGCACGAACAGCGTGAAGGTGCGGGCGTCGCGGGATGTGTCGTCGTCGGCAGGGTGGACGCCGAGCGCGATGTCGCCGGTCTGCAGCGCGCGCGCGAGCGGTGCCGCGTCGGATGCGCCGAAGCGCACGACGGGCGAATTCGACGCGGGCGCGCTGAGCACCGCGGTCGCGAGCGTGCCGGCCGGCATCGGGTTCGTGCCGGCGAGCGCGGTGCGGATCGCGGGCGGCAGCGGCGCATAGCCGATCTGGCGAACCGGCGAGCGGCCGCTGTCGAGGTCGAGCGTGTCCGCGTACCGGCGCCACTGCTCGGGCGTCATGTCCGGGACGAGGCTGAACGCGCCGCGCGCGCCTTCGAGCACGGCGACGCCGGACTGCAGCTCGTGGCGGAGCATGGCCGTCACGTGCGACGTGCGGCGTTCGAAACGCGTATGGACGGCGCCTTGCCACTGCTCGCGCACGAGCAGCGCAACGCCGAGCGACAGCGCCGCGCCGGCGCACAGCGCAACGACGCCGGCCGCGAGCGGCTGGCGTAACATGATCTGGAGGCGCGTGGGCCCTCGGGCGTCACGCGTCGGGGTTCCACTGGCGGTCATTCGATGGCCATTCTGTTGTCGGGGGCCGCCCCGTGGCACGAGGGCAGCGCAGCAAAACCGGGCAAAACTCGCACCGGGTGCACGCAACGTCTATTTTCAAGATGAAATTGTGCGCGATTTACACGTTTTTTGTAATGGGGTCACTAGAATTTGCGGCAACCGGCGTGAAGCAGCGGGCGCGCCGGCCGCACTTGACGCGCATCAACGGGCGCGTCGGCACGTGGGGCAGACTGTTCGGCAGGCCACCCGGCACCGGGCCGGGTGGCGATAACGGGCCGCTGTCGCGCAACGCGCGAGGCGTGCCCGGTCGGAGGGACGGACCATGTACAAGCGGATTTTCGTCGGGCTCGACGGCAGCCCGAGCGCGCGTCTCGCGCTGAACGAGGCGATCCGGATCGCGGCAGCGTCAGGCGGCGAAGTCACCTGCGCGTATGTCGTCGAGCACCGGCCGCAGCTCGTCGACGTCGATGCGGGTTTCGCGGCCGAGCGCGATGGCGATGCGGCCGCGACCGATGCCGCGACGCCGGTGCTCGACGCTGCGAAAGCGGTGCTCGCCCAGGAGCATGTGCCGGGCACCGTGCGCGCGCTCGACGCCTACGGCGAGGATGTCGCCACCGTGCTGATGCGCACGGCGGCCGAAACCGATGCCGACCTGATCGTGATGGGCACGAGCGGGCGGCACGGCCTGCGCAGGCTGCTGCTCGGCAGCGTTGCCGAATCGCTGCTGCGCGCGGCCGACCGGCCCGTGCTGCTGGTGCGGCACAGCGAGCCCGGCGCGCCGTCGGCTGCGTGACGTCCGCGGACGCGCTGACGCATGGGCGGCGGCGGTCGCGCGGATTCGCCGGATGACGGCCTGACGAAACGGAAATGCACGACGCGCCGGCCGACGCTCGGCGTGTGAACGCGGCTGCCGTTTCTGTCGCACCGGCCACCGGCCGGGCGAGGGCGCTACACCCGATGGGCTCCATGGGCGCAATCGCGTGGGCATGGTTGCATCCCGATACGCAGTTCTGGCAGCATCGGCCGGTGTCCGCTTGTTCGCCGCGCGCATGGCCGCGGCGTTCGACCCAGCGGCATCCGGCGGCATGCGGTCGCGTTCGCGACGGGCGAAGCGATCCGGCGCGCCGGGTGTCCGGTTCCTTACCTAACCGACGTCATCCGCCATGCCGATTTCCGCTACCGACCTGATTCGCCAGTTCGACCTGCAGCCGCACCCCGAGGGCGGCTATTTCCGCGAAACCTACCGTGCGACCGATTCGGTCGTGCGACCTGCCGACGGCGCGCCGCGTGCCGCGTCGACGGCGATCTACTACCTGTTGTGCGACGGCGCTTACTCGTCGTGGCATCGGATCCGTTCCGACGAAGTCTGGCATTTCTATGCGGGCGATCCGATCGAGGTATGGGTGCTCGACGAACGCGACGGCTTGACGATCCACCGGCTGGGCAACCCGCTCACGCATCCGGGCACCGTGTTCCAGGCGGTCGTGCGGGCCGGGAGCTGGTTCGGCGCGCGCTGCGCGGCGCCGGAGCACGTCGCGCTCGTCGGCTGCACGGTGGCGCCGGGTTTCGAGTTCGCGGAATTCGAACTGGCCGACGCAGCCGCGCTGGCCGCCGCGTTTCCCGACTACGCGGAACACGTCGCGCAGCTTGCGCAGCGCCCGGACGCGTGAGCGCGACGGCGGTGCCGGCAACCTCCCGAAGCCCGCGCCGAAGGCGCGGGTTCCGCGCGATCGCGGCCAAACCCGTTTAGAATGCCCGTCATGCACTGGTTGGCTGCGGACGTGCCGCGGCGGCCGCTGCCCAGCCGGTCCGACGGCCCTCGTCGCGCGGCCGCATGTCTTCCAGGAGCGCCGCCGTGTGGCACTTTCCCATCGCTATTCCATCGTCGCTCGGCCCGTGGGCCGTGTTTGCGAGCGTGTTGATCACGCAGCTCGGCGTGCCGGTGCCGGCCGTGCCGATGCTGATTCTCGGCGGCACGATGGCGGCAATGGGGCAGGCATCCTGGGTCAGCATGTTCGCGGCGGCGATCGGCGCGACGATGCTGGCCGATTCGCTGTGGTTCTTCATGGGCCGCACGCGCGGCCGGCGCCTGCTGAACGGCCTCGTGCGCTTCTCGCTGTCGCTCGACACCACGCTGCGTTTCGCGCGTAACGTATTCGAAAGATACGGCGCGCCGCTGCTCGTGCTGTCCAAGTTCCTGCCGGGCCTCGGCCTCGTGTCGGCGCCGCTGCTCGGCACGACCGCGATCGGTGTCGGCGTGTTCCTGTTCTGGGATCTGGCCGGCGCGTCGCTGTGGGCCGCGTTCTGGCTGGTCGGCGGGGCGGCCATTCACGACCAGATCGTCCAGTTCGTGCTGTGGGTGCGCGCGAGCGGCGGCACGATCCTCGACGCGTTCCTCGCGATCTTCATCACGTTCCTGCTGTACCGCTGGGTGCGTCGCGTGCAGTTCCGCCGTTATCTCGCGCAGGTGCGCATCTCGCCGCCGCAGCTCGTCGAGATGATGACGTCGGACGAGCCGCCGCTGATTTTCGACGCGCGGCCGAAAGCGATTCGCGAGCGCGAACCGTACCGGATCGCCGGCGCGGTGCCGGTCGATCTCGATTCGCCGGACTTGCTCGACCCCGAATTGCTGAAACGGCCGATCGTCGTCTATTGCGTGTGTCCGAACGAAGCCACCGCGAAGCGCCTGATCGCGAAGATGCAGCGCAAGAAGATGATCCACAACATCCGGGCGCTGAAGGGCGGCCTCGATGCGTGGGAAAAGCACGGCTACCCGGTCGAGCCGATGCCGGCCGATCTCGACGCGTCGCGTTATTTCGTGCGGCCGGAACACGGTGCGCTCGAAGGCGAATATACGGTGCGCGCGACGCTGTCCAAATAAATCCATGCGCGAGATACGCGCGCATTCGAATTCCACCGCCGATTTCACCCGCCACGATTTCCACGAAAATCGACTGGCGTGAAACCACTGATCCTCCATATAATCGCGCCTGCATATTGCGTGCGCATGATCGCGCACATTCGACGCGTATTCGTTCGCGCCAAAAGCGATTGATCCCGGTGCCGTCCGTTACGCGCTCAACCGCGTCACACGGGCCGCACGGGCGTATTCCGTGAAAGGCCCGATCCGTTTTCCGGATTGTTCCGGAAGATACGGATAATCCGCGGCGATTCCCATCGGATTGACGCAGCATTCGTGTCGTTTCTTGTTCGGAAAACGACGGCGGAGATTATTTCGTTTTCGGCATGCCAGGTTCGGCATGAACGGTCGCGCATTGATATCGACAATGACGGCGGCCCGTTCACGGCTGCCAGGAGACGGACTTGAAACAACCAGAAGACCAGTTGCACCGCGGGCTGGAAGAGCGGCACATCAACCTGATGGCGCTCGGCGCGACGATCGGCGTCGGCCTGTTCCTCGGCTCGGCCACCGCGATCCGCGTCGCCGGCCCGGCCATCCTGCTGACCTACCTGCTGGGCGGCATCGCGATTTTCCTGATCATGCGCGCACTCGGCGAGATGGCGATCGCCAATCCCGTCGCCGGCGCGTTCAGCCGCTACGCGCGCGACTACCTCGGGCCGCTGGCCGGCTACCTGACCGGCTGGACCTACTGGTTCGTGTGGATCGTCACCTGCATGGCGGAAATCACCGCGGTCGGCGTCTACATGCACATGTGGTTCCCCTCCGTGCCGAACTGGATCTGGGCGCTCGCGGCGCTCGTGGCGATGGGCTCGGTGAACTTCATCGCGGTCAAGCTGTACGGTGAATTCGAGTTCTGGTTCGCGCTGATCAAGATCGTCACGATCGTGCTGATGATCATCGGCGGCGGGTTGATGATCGCGTTCGGCATCGGCAACGGCGGTGTCGCGATCGGCCTGTCGAACCTGTGGGCGCACGGCGGTTTCATGCCGAACGGCATCAACGGCGTGATCGCCGCGCTGCCGATCGTGATGTTCGCGTATCTGGGCGTCGAGATGCTCGGTCTCACGGCAGGCGAGGCGCGCAACCCGGAGAAGTCGCTGACGAAGGCCGTGAACTCGGTGTTCTGGCGCGTGCTGATTTTCTACATCGGCGCGCTGTTCGTGATCATGTCGCTCTATCCGTGGGACCAGATCGGCACGCAGGGCAGCCCGTTCGTGATGACGTTCTCGCGGCTCGGCATCCCGGCTGCCGCCGGCATCATCAACTTCGTCGTGCTGACCGCGGCGCTGTCGTCGTGCAACAGCGGCCTGTTCAGCACCGCGCGGATGCTCTACAACCTCGCGCAGCAAGGCCAGGCACCGGGCAAGCTCGGCAAGGTCAACCGCAACGGCGTGCCGGTGTACGGCGTGATCGTCTCGGTCGCGCTGCTGCTGATCGGCGTGCTGCTCAACTATCTCGCGCCGCAGCACGTGTTCACGTGGCTCACGTCGGTGTCGACGTTCGGCGCGATCTGGACGTGGTGCGTGATCCTGATCGCACAGATGCGCTTTCGCCGCACGCTGTCGGCCGACAGGATCGCGCGCCTGCCGATCCGCGTGCCGTTCTATCCGCTCGGTTCGTTCGTCGCACTGGGTTTTCTCGTGCTGGTCGTCGTGCTGATGGCGTTCACGCCCGACACGCGCGTCGCGCTCGTGATCGGGCCGGTCTGGATCGTGCTGCTCGGCATCGCGTATGCGCTGTTCTACGCGAAGCGTCCGGTGGCATCGGTGCCGACGAAGTCGTAAGCGGCGCGGGCAGGGGCCCGCGCGACCCTTGATCGCGATCATGCGCGCGCGGGCCGGACGTTCTATGCTGAACGCATCGCTTGTCCGCGCTTCGCGTGGCACCCCGCCGATCCCCGCGACCGTGGCGACCATCCGGCCGCCGCGCGCCGCTTCCGCGCGAAGCTCCCGTCGTCGTTCCGCGACGACGCGCACGCACGGAGGCCTTCGCCATGCAGCCTGCCCAGCCCATCCCGACGCTTGCGCGGATCGCGCTGGCCGTCGATCCGACGCCCGAATCGCTGTCCGCCGCACGCTATGCGCGCACGTTGCTGCGTCCCGGCATGCGATTGCGCATCGTCTGCGCAATCGACAACCCCCGCCTCGTATTGCCCGACATCCCGCGCATCGACGCGCTGCTGACGTCCGCGCGCGAGGACATGATGCGCGAAGCGCAAGCCGTCAACGAGCGGATCGCCGCGCTGTTCGCCGATAGCGGGATCGAGGTCGAGCAGGCCATCGTCGATACGTCGGTGACGGGCGGCTCGGTGGCCGATGCACTGGTGAACGACACATCGGAATGGCGCGCGGACGTGCTGATAGTCGGCGCGAATCCGCATCACGGGCTGCTGCGGCTCGTCGAAGGCGCGATGTCGGACACGCTGACGACACGCGCGCGCTGCGCGCTGCTGATCGTGCCGGCCACCTATGCGCTGCCGTCGAATGGCGGCCTGCAGCGACTGATGTTCGCGGTCGACGGCAGCGAGCCGTCGCTGCACGCGGTGCGCGTCGGGCTCGGCTTCGCGACGCCGACAACGTTGCTGTACGCGGCATACGTGATCGATCGCGCGGTTCGTCTGACGGATATCGTGCCGGTGCGCGCGCTCGAGGATGCCTATCGCGCGGAGGGCGAGGATGCACTCGCGAAGATCGGCCCGCTGTTCCATGCGACCGGGAACCCGACCAAGCGCAGTATCGTCGAAACCCGCCCGACCAGCGACGACGTGGCCCACGCACTGATGCGCGACGCCGTGCACTGGCGTGCCGAACTGCTGGTGGTCGGCACGCACGGCCGGCGCGGCATCGCCGCCTGGCTGATCGGCAGCGTCGCGCGTCGCGTGGCGCATCTCGCCCAGGTGCCCGTGCTGCTCGTGCGCGGTACCGAGTAAATCGCGCGGCGTCGAGACCGAAACCGGCCTGGTTTGATCTGCATCAGAAATGGCGCAAGTATCGCGTGAGACATTGACGGAACAACCGGCCACGCGGCCGGTCTGTCGTGCATGTACCGCGCAGCCGCGCGAGCGGCGAAGGTCGTGATCGACGGTGCGTTCACAGGCGTCACATCATTTTCCGGAGCCGCGACGTGCGATGCACGGCGCGTCATCCGGCCGAGAACTCTCTGGCACGAGGGTAGGCAGCCGTCGGCTGCCTTGGAGGACGGGCGGGGTGCATGTCACCCCGTCCGCTTTCCGCATTGGTGTTGTCGTTGGCCCCGTCTGAAGTGCATTCCCCGCAGGAATCGTTGTCATTGCGACCGTGTGGAACGGCGCGTGGTGATGCGTGACGGCGCGCGGTGGCGCCGATGCGGATCGGCAAGGTCGCGGCAGGCTCACCGGCGCCGCGCCGTCGTCGTAAAGGCACGGCGTGCGGCAGGCGCTGCCGACGTTGCGCGGTGAGCAGCCATTGCACGGCTCCGTGCCGTGCCGGCCGCTTGCCCGCTCAGCCGGTGCGAAGCATCGACCGCAAGTCGTGTCGCCGGCCTGCGCCGCGGCGTACCCGCGGGCGCTGGCGCGCAATGTGCAGCGGCGCGCATATGCCGCATGTACGGTTGCGCAGGCGGTTTGCATGGGGCCAGCCGGGGCGCGCCTTGCGGCGTGCCTCGACCGCGGCCGGCGCGTCGGGTGCGGCCCGTGCGCACAGTGCCGCGGCGAACCGTTGCAGCGCGAGAACCGAGCCCGCGACGCTCTGGTACTTCTCTCGGCCGATCTGCCCGTCGAGCGTGACGAGCAACCCGGCTTCGCGAGCAAGCGCAAGCAAGGTGTCGATATCGTCCGACGGACGGTTGCCGGCCGGCACGGCCTGGGCGGGCAGGGCGCGTGTGTTGCTCGACGGACGGTTGCCGGTCGGCACGGCCCGGGCGGCCTGGGCGCGCGTGTTGCCCGACGCGCGCCGTTGGCCGTCCCGGCCCGGTAAGTTGCGATGTGCCATGGTTGGTCTCCTGCGCCAGGCCCCGCATGCCGGCTCGACGGCCGGCTGAGCGATGACCTGTATGAACGTTTCGTCCATGTCACCAGTATCGTGGGGCGCCAGTACCCTGCCAAGCAGCGTGCGCTGAAGTCGCTGTCAGGGATTGCGCGACGCGTATCGGAATCCGCTGACACGCGGGGCGCCGGATCGGCCGTCCAGGCGACGATCCGGCCCGTTCGTTCCGACGAATGGCAGGTGCGTGGCGGAGCGCGCTTGACGCATGATTTCGGCCGGTCTAAGTTCGCCAATGCATCGGCGTGGAGCAGCGTCCCATCGTTCGCCCGCCGCCGGTGCCGCGCCCCGGGGTGGCGTGGCAGGTTTCCAGTTTCGTTCGCGGGCCGCTTGCGCCGCGAATCTTGCGCGGCCGGTTCGGGGACGAATCGGCACGGCGGCACGCAACGTGCCGTTGATCGCGCGCAAACACGTGCCGGCGCATCGCACGCCGCGCGGCCGTTCAGTCTTTAAGCTTCCAGTACCTTCCTCTTTTCGTTCCTCGACTGTCAGGAGTCCGTCGATGTCCAAGGACAATTTGCTCGATTCACTCAAGGAAGCCGCCAGGCAGCGCGCGATCGGCGCGGATCAGTTGCGTGCGATGCTCGACGACGAAGTGCGCGCATTGTCGTCCGACGCGCGGGTGCACGATTACATCCACGTGTTCGCGATCCGGCACCTGCGCGAACGGATGCGCAGGCAGGACGAACTCGCCAACGACACGCGGGCCGACGGGCCGCCCGCGGAAGCCGACCCACGTCCGGGCCACCGCCTGTAACGGACGCGCGCCGCGACTGGTGGCGCGGGCGCGGCGCGATCCGTCGCCGCGCCACGGCCGGGCTCCAATCGACACGCATGCATCCGTCGACCGAGCACCGGCCTGTCTCGACCTCCTTTTCGACGCCTTCTGCCCGCGCTCGCAGGTGCCGTCGTTGCGTCCCGGCGGCGTGCGCGCGCGGCGCAGGACGGCGCACTCATCCTGACGATTCGCCGACGATCCGCTGACGATCGGCATTGCGTTTCATCAGACGTTTCACGGAATTGTCACAGCAGCCTCAAGTAAGCGGCGCGATTGCCGTTTACCCGGTGAATTCGTCCACCGGGCGTTCGCGCTCCCTTACCGAGTCGTTGCCATGTTCTCGTCCATCCGCGCCCGCATCCTCGCCGCGTGCGTCGCCATCGTCGTATTCGCGCTCGTCGCCACCACGCTCATCAACTACTTCATCGCGCGCTCGTACAACGACGACGCGATCGACCGCAACCTGACCTCCGTCGCAAGCGGACACGTGGTCGGGATCGCCGACTGGGTCGCCACCCGAAGCCGGATGATCGCGTCGCTGCAGGATGCTGCGCTGACGCCCGATCCGCTGCCGGTGTTCAAGCAGATGGCCACGGCCGGCGGCTTCACGAACGTCTATGCGGGCTACGCGGACAAGGCGTTCCACTTCTCCGACCCGACCGGCATCCCGCCCGACTACGATCCGACCGGCCGCCCGTGGTACAAGCAGGCCGCGCAGGCCGGCAAGCCGGTCGTCACGCCGCCTTACGTCGATGCCGGCACGGGCAACCTCGTCGTCACGTTCGCGGTGCCGATCCTGCGCGACGGTACGCTGAAGGGCGTCGTCGCCGCCGACGTCGCGATGGACACCGTGATCGCGAACGTCAAGTCGATCCACCCGACGCCCGCGAGCTTCGGGATGTTGATCGACAGCAGCGGCCACGTGGTCGCGCACCCGGACCCGAAGCTCACGCTGAAGCCGGTCGCCGACGTGTCGCCCGAACTCGGCGCGACGAACGGCGCGACGATCGCGGCCGCGACGGCGCCGGTCGAGGTGAGCGTCGGCGGCGACGCGAAGCTGGTGCGCGCGCGCCCCGTGCCGGGTACCGACTGGTACGCGCTGGTGCTGCTCGACAAGAACGAGGCGACGGCCGGGATGCGCTCGCTGCTGACCGCTTCGCTGATCACGCTGCTCGTGATCGTCGGCGTCGCGTCGCTGATCATCGGCGCGATCACCGCGACCGCGTTCCGCCGCCTGTCGCAAGTGCGCCAGGCGATGGCCGCGATCGGCTCGGGCGCCGGCGACCTGACGCAGCGCCTGCCGGCCGACGGCCGTGACGAAGTAGCCGACATCGCACGCTCGTTCAACAGCTTCGTCGACAAGCTGAACGACGTGATGCGCGAGATCCGCGATGCGAGCGAATCGGTGCGCACGGCCGCGAACGAGATCGCGGCGGGCAACCAGGACCTGTCGTCGCGCACGGAATCGGCGGCGGCGAGCCTCGAGGAAACGGCCGCGTCGATGGAAGAGATCACCGCGACCGTCGGCCAGTCGGCGGCGGCCGCCGGCCAGGCCGACGAACGCGCGGCAGCCGCATCGCGGATCGCGTCGCACGGCGGTGTGGTGGTGTCGGACGTCGTCGCGACGATGGAGAAGATCGAGGAAGCGTCGGGCCGGATCGGCGACATCATCGGCGTGATCGACGGGATCGCGTTCCAGACCAACATCCTCGCGCTGAACGCGGCCGTCGAAGCGGCACGCGCGGGCGAGCAGGGCCGTGGCTTCGCGGTGGTCGCCCAGGAAGTGCGCAGCCTCGCGCAGCGCAGCGCGCAGGCCGCACGCGAAGTGAAGGTGCTGGTCGAATCGACGGTCGCGAGCGTGTCGGCCGGGTCCGGGCAGGTGCGTCAGGCCGGCGATACGATGCGCGAGATCGTCTCCAACGTGGCGAACGTGACGACGATCATCTCCGAGATCACGCACGCGGCGAACGAGCAGACGCGCGGCATCCAGGAAGTGAATCGCGCCGTGACGCAGCTCGACGAAATGGTGCAGCAGAACGCGGCGCTCGTCGAACAGTCGACCGCCGCCGCGACCGCGCTGCAGTCGCAGGCGAACGCGCTCGCGACCACGGTCGGGCGGTTCAAGGTCGCGTAATCATGTTGCGCCACGCGCAGCCGCGGCATGCGGTGCGCGGGCGATACGGCCGCGCCGCTCAGGAGCGGCCGTTGTCGCGCATCAGCGCGAGCCGGTTGTAGAGCGTTTTCAGGCTGATGCCGAGTGCTTTCGCGGCGCGCGGCTTGTTGCCGTCGAAGTGGCGCAGCGTCGCTGCGATGAAGCGCTGCTGCGCATGGTGCAGCGTCGCGCCGAGCGGCAGCGCCATCGTGTCCTCCGACAGACGCTCGGGCGGCACCGCCGGCTTCGGCAGCGTGACGTCGATGCCTTCGTCCGACAGGATGTACGCGCGCTCGATCGTGTTGTGCAGCTCGCGCACGTTGCCGGGCCACGAATACGCGCGCAGTGCCGCGATCGCTGCGTCGGTCAGCCGCTTGTGCGCGTGGTGCCGTGCGTTGAGCGTGTCGACGAACTCCAGCGCGATCGTCTCGACGTCGCTGTCGCGCTGGCGCAGCGGCGGCACGTACAGCGCGAACGCGGCGAGGCGATAGAACAGGTCCTCGCGCAGCCGGCCGTCGCGCACGGCTTCGGCCGGGTTGTGGCGCGTGGCCGACACGATGCGCACGTCGAGCGGAATCGGCTCGGTGCCGCCCACCCGGACGATCGCATTCGATTCGAGCGCCCGCAGCAGCTTCACCTGCAGCGACGCGGGCATTTCCGCGATCTCGTCGAGCAGCAGCGTGCCGCCGCGCGCGGCTTCGAAGAAACCCTCCCGCTGCGCGATCGCGCCGGTAAAGCTGCCCTTTTCGTGCCCGAACAATTGCGATTCCGCGATATCGGGCGGAATCGCGCCGCAGTTCACGGGCACGAACGGGCCGTCCCGCCGGGCACTGAGATCGTGCAGCCGGCGCGCGACGATATCCTTGCCGACCCCGCTTTCGCCGGCAATCATCACGCTGGCGCGGGTCGGCGCAATTTTTTCGATGCGGCCGAGCAGCGTGCGCATCGCGGACGAGCGGCCCGACAAACGGCGGCCGTCTGCACGCTGCTTCGAACGGTTTGCGGTATCTCCCATCGGCATTAGCGGGTCGTTTTGAAAATCGGCATCACCCGTTCCGTTGATTGCAATATTTATCATCGACAGCGAAACGACCACGAAGGTGCCACGGAATAGAAATTTCCAATGTGTGTAGCGGCGGCGGAAGAAACAGGCCATCGATTCGCGGCACGAATCGCGGTACTTCCGGGATCCAGGGGCACATCGGTGCTTTTTTACAGGGCTCCGATGAAAAAGACGGTCGCCACGCCGTGTGTCGATGCGTACCCCGATACCGGCCGGCGCCCGCCCGGCCGCGGCCTTCGGAGCAGCCCGGCCGGCTCGCGCCGGCCGGGCGCCTGAAACACGCATCGGGCATGTCGCTTGCGGGTGCCATCAGGCTCGCCCGGCACGCTCGACGGCAGGTCGGTCGACAAGCGGCATGACGCCGTGCGACGGGAGCCGGCGCGAGGCAAGGATGCAATGAGGACCCTGACCCGTGAGCTGTTACGGCAGGGTGCATGGGTCGTGCTGGCCGTCGGGCTGGCGTCCGCGCTGCAGGCGTGGACGGTTCGCGTCGTCGGCGAGCACGCGCCATTTGCGCCGCTGCCTTTTTATGCAGGCGTTGCGGCCGTCGCATGGCTGGCGTCGTTCGGCGGCGGCCTGGTCGCGGCCGCCGCGAGTGTGGCCGTGATCTGCGCGCTCTGGTGGCGCAATGCGCCGCTGGCCACGCTGCTCGAGCAAGCCGGCGCGTTCGTCGCGATCAGCTTCGTCGAGTGCGTGCTCGTGATGGCCGTGAAGCCGCTGCTCGCGAGCGATCGTCTCCGCGAAATCCATGACGATGGCGACGCCGGTGCCCGCGAGCCGCATGGCGAGCCTTCGCCGGCCGCGCGCGTGCCCGTACCCGACGACGTCCTGCTGCGCCGGGTGGTCGACGCGTCGCCCGACGCGATCGTCGGCGTCGATACCGCACACCGGATCACGAGCTGGAACCCGGCCGCGCGACAGATCTTCGGCATCGATGCGGCGCAGGCCATCGGGCTCGACGTCGCCGAACTGATCGCGCCGCGCTGGTTGCGGCGGCATCCGCTGCCCGGATCGTTCGCGACGCTGCGTGCGCCGGTCGGTCCGCTCGACGTGCTGTGCGTGCGACGCGACGGCGGCCGCTTTCGCGCGACTTTCGCCGCGTCGCCGATCGTCGATGCGCGGGGCGACTGCACGGGGCTGTCGATGACGCTGCGCGACGCGCACGAACGGCGTCGCGGCGAGCGACGCAACATGCGCTCGCTGCGCGGCGCACGCGACGCACGCGCACAGGCGGACGCGTCGAACCGGCTGAAGGACGAACTGCTCGCCACGGTGTCGCACGAACTGCGCACGCCGCTGAACGTGATCTACGGCTGGGTCGAGGTCCTGCGCAACGTCGACGGCGAAGGGCTCGCGCAACAGGCGGTCGACGCGATCGACCGCAGCGCGCGATCGCTGTCGCACATGGTGGCCGACCTGCTCGACGCGTCGTCGCTGGCGACGGGCCGATTGCGCCTCGAGCGCGTGCCGGTCGATCTCGTGCTGATCGTGCGCGATGCCATGCGGGAACTCGACGCGACGGCGCAGGCGAACGGGCTCGACCTGTCGACGAAATACGAAATGGCGACCTGCGTGATTCCGGCGGATCGCGAGCGCGTGCGCCAGATCCTGTCGAACCTGCTGTCGAACGCGATCAAGTTCACGCCGTCCGGCGGCCGCGTCGTCGTGTCGCTGACCCGGGCCGGCGAGCGCGTGCGGCTGTCGGTCGCCGACACGGGCCAGGGCATTGCGCCGGAATACCTGCCACACCTGTTCGAGACGTTCAGCCGGCCCGAACGCGCATTCGCATCGCCGAGGCGCGGCCTCGGGCTCGGCCTGTCGATCGTGCGCAACATCGCGCAACTGCACGGCGGCGAGGTCGTCGCGACGAGTGCGGGCACCGGGCGCGGGACGACCGTCACGGTCACGCTGCCGGCCCGGTGGGATGCCGACGATCCTGCCGAGGACCTGCTGCACGCGGCCGGCACGCCGGATACGGTGGCGCTCGACGGCCGGCGCGTGCTCGTCGTCGACGACGACGCGACCTCGCGCGCGAGCCTCGCCGCGGCACTCGAAACGATGGGCGCGCAGGTGTCGACCGCGCAATCGGGGCACGACGCACTCGAAGTGGTGGAACAGGATGCGCCGAACGTCGTGCTGTCGGATCTCGCGATGGCGGACGGCGACGGTTTCTGGCTGCTCGACCGCATCCGTCATTTGCCGGGTGGCAGCGGGCGTCTGCCCGTCGTCGCGGTCACGGCGCACGCCGGCAATGCCGACCGGCACCGCGTGATGGCCGCCGGTTTCGACGCGTATCTGTGCAAGCCGGTGGACATGCCGACGCTGGCGAGCGTGATCGCCGATGTCGCGCCGGATGCCGGGCACGATCGGAACCCGCGTGACCGGTAGCGGCAGGTAGCCGGGGCATCCGGCGCTATCGACGTGCAGGTTCGCCATCGTGTGGCCGAACTGACGGGCAGCGTATCCGACGAACGGCGGCGCGCGATCGCGGTCTGCGTCGTGCACGACGTCGGCGGCGTGAGCGGCGTACTCGACAGGCGGCAGATCCGCCGGAAGCAACGTGACGCACCGGCAAAGCACCGGGCCGGTCGCGCGCCGCGTGCGCGCGGCCCGACCCGACCCGGTACTTTGCCGGGCAGGAGGGATCGACATGGACACCATCATTGCCGGCCGTTTTTCGACGCTCGGGTTGGCGCAACACTGCGCGGAGCGGCGCCCGGCGTGACGGGAACCCGCGTGACCGGCGCGTTCCGTCGAGACACACGGAGGTCGCGATGAAAGCGAACCGAACCCGCCGGCCGGCGGCGACCGTGCTGGCCGCGGCCGCCGGCCTGCTGGCCGCCGCGTTCCCGCCGGCCCAGGCGTCGCCCGCTTCGTCGGCGCAGGTCGGGCCCGGCGTGATCCGCCCTGGCACGACGGCCGACGAGGTCGGCATGACGCAGCGGCCGACCGGTATCGATGCCGAGTTCGTCGACAAGGCCGGCATGATCGGCAAGGTGGAGCGGCAGGCCAGCCAGCTCGCGCTCGACCGCTCGTCGAACCCGGACGTGAAGGCGTTCGCGCGCCGGATGGTCGACGATCACCGACGCATCGCCGGCGAATTGCAGCAACTCGGGGCGGCCAAGGGCCTGCCGGTGCAGTCGCGGATGCTCGTCGATCCGGCCGTCACGGCATTGAGAACCAGGGAAGGGCGCGCGTTCGACACGGCCTATGTCGCGCTGGCGGGCCCGCGCGCGCATGAAGCGGCGATCCGTCTCTACGAAGCGGAGGCACGGAACGGCCGCGATCCGCAGCTTCGCGCGTTCGCGGCCAACACGCTGCCGATGCTCAACGCGCATCTGGCGGCCGCCCGGCAACTCGAACGGACGGTGGCGGCCGCGCACTGACCGGCGTGACCGACGATCGCGTTACCGCTTGCCGCCTTTCGTACCTTCCGGACCTTCCGGCGACGCCTCGTACGGCGGCGAGTCGAGCGCCGTTTCGCCTTCCTCGAGGAGCCAGTACGGCGAACTGCCGTAGTATGCGTGCAGCGCCTCGGCCCAGTCCGGATCGGCCATTGCCGGCCAGCGATTCCTGTCGAAGCCGGGGGCTTCGCGCACCCGTTCGGTGGCCACGGGCAGCACGAAGCATTGGCGCTCGACGTCGAGCACGAGTACGTTCCACGGCACCGCGAGCAGCTTGTCGCCGATTCCCGGCTGGCTGCGTGACGAAACGACCGCATACGCGATGCGGCCGGAACGCACGTCGAGCATGATGTCGTCGATCTGGCCGATGTCGTCGCCGTCCATCGTCAGCACGCGATCGCCTTCGAGCGTGCGGGCGGCCATCACGTCGGGCCCCGGCCCGCCGCCGGCCGTGCGGCGGTCGTTGCCGACGATGCGCGTGTCGTCGCGCGACGGTCTGTCGGTTGTCATCGAACACCTCCTGGTCGAAGCGGCACCCGGGCGGGTCGCCGATATGAACGGCGCCGGTCAGCGCCGGCGCGGCAGCGACACGTCCTCGAGCGTATTGGCCAGTTCGTCGCGCTCGGGGCCGCCCGCGCGCGTCGCGATGTCGCCGAGCGACACCATGCCGACCAGCCGCCGGTGACGGTCGAGTACCGGCAATCGATGCAGCTGCACGTCGGCCATCCGCTGCTGGACGTCGCCGACACCGTCGTCCTCGACGCACCATTGCACGGGCATGGACGCAACCGCCTGCACCGGCGTATCGAACGAATGGCCGTGCGACAGCCCGCGCACCGCAAGGTCGCGGTCGGTCACGATCGCGACGAGTTCGTCGCCGTCGCAAACGGGCAGTACGCCGATATCGAAGCGCCGCATCAGCTCGGCCGCGTGGCGAATCGTGTCGGTCGGCGCGACGCACACCACGTCGCGCGACATGATCTCGGTGACGCGATACATGAAGCCTCCTTCGTGAGCGGGACGATGTGCAAGCAGATGGCGTGCCGCGCGCGTAACTCACATGCCGGGGCACACGCCGGGACACACTCCGGGCCTCGACGGCCCTGCGACGGAGAAATTTGCCAGCCCGCTTGTACATCTTCCACGGCGCAAGCCGCGAACGGGCCGTACAGGTGTCAGTGGCCGATGCCCGTCATCGCGACGATCGCGAGCACCACTGCGCTTTCGATTGCCGCCAGCGCCGCGACGCCGGCGGCGCCGCTGATTTCATGCCATCTGCGTTCAAGGCGTTTCATCAGATCAACTCCGGATTGCTCCGGCGCGCCGCTGCGCCGCCGCGCAGTGCGAGCCGGGTGCCGCCGTCAGCCGTGATCGCGGGGCGGGGAAGGAACGTGCGGCGCGCGGCGTTCGTGCTCGCCGGACGGCCTGGCAGGATCGATACGGGTCGCGCCGCCAACGGCGGGCGGGTCGCTGGCCGGAAACGTCTCCTCGAGTCCCTCGTCGATGCGCTCCTCCGTCTTGTCTTTCGACGGCGGGCGCGACGTGGCGAGCCAGAGCAGTCCGGCAGCCAGTGGCACGGCGTGGTGGCGGCCGGGGGCGTGAACGGTCATGGTCGAACCTCCTTGATGACGATTGAAGGCGCAAGCGCCGTGCCCGTCGTGCATCGGCGGTACGGCGCTTGCGCGCCGGGGGCGGCGGACGGGGTGCGGCCACGCGGCACGCGCCGTCGGCAGGAACGAGAGGACAACGTGATGGATGCATCCAGGGAAAGGATACGTTACGACGCGAACGTATGCGGCGGCGATTTCGGTCACGTGCGCGAGCGCTTCGACACGTGGAAACGCGAATCGCTGGTCTACCGGCCCGAGCGGCGCATGTTCGACGGCAAGGACGAGGTGCGCGAACTGAACCGTACCGTCTACGACGGCCCGGCGCGCGCGCAGCGGGCGCTCGTCGGGCAATGCGCGCCGTCCGACCCGTACGCGCTCGCGGTGCGGCTGACCGCGGAAGGACGCACGATGTGGCTGGTGATGGCGGCCTACGACGACTGAGCGAAGCCGCCGACGGGCGCGGCGCGACAGCAGGCATGCTGCTTGCGCGCTCGCCGCGCCATCGAAATGCGCACGCCGCCGCGCAGGAGCGACATGAAGACACCATCCATTCTGCACCGCCCCGAGCCGACGACTCCCGACGTCGACCCGGACCCGCCGCCGCCCGGACACGACGATCCGGTCGACCCGCCGGTGCCTGACGGGCTGCCGCAGGGCGACCCGCCGTCGAACCCGCCGCCGATGCGGATGCCGGGCGGAAGCGGTGCGCCGCGACCGGCCGCGCGAACCTTGAAAAGGAGGACCGTCATGGACATTCACGTGCAATCGCCAGACAAGCGCGCGATCGCTCAGGTGCTGGGCCGCTATTTCGAATCGCGTTCGCTGCGCTATCACATCGAGGAACTGCCGGGCGGCGTGCTGCAGATCGGCTTTCGCGCCAGCGGGCGCCCGGTTGCCGTCACCGTGTCGTTCGACGATGCCGCGTACGACACCTATACGCACTGGGATGCGAGCCAGAAGCAGCTGGCGCTCGGTCGGCTCGCCGACGGCTTCTCGCGGATGATGTCGTCACGCAGCCCGGCCGCGCTGGCGGGCGACTATCACGTCGAACGATTCTGATCCATCCCTGCTTCGCCGCTATCCCCGCGCGGGGCAAAGTGCCCGCGTGCAGCGGGCGCTTTGCGTCTGCGTGCGCGTCGCGTAGGATGTCCGTTAATTCAGCACACGCTACGTTCGCGCCGCAGCCTGGCAGCCGCTGCGGCCGAAGAGGCGCGATGCGCTTTCCCTCAGGTTCGTTTCACGCAACCGACGGAGACCACCTTGGCCACAGTTGCTCGCCTGTTGCTGTCACCCGGCGCACGCCGGTTCGTTTCCGGCCTGTCGGCATGTGCGGCGCTTGCCGCGGCCGGCACCCGCGATGCGTCGGCCCAGACGCCTTCGCCGCTCGGCGAGTGGCAATACTCGGCGGGTGTGCCGCTCGAAAAACTGTTCGAGCCGAACATTTCCACGTGGAATATCAGCGTGGGCGCCGCGATGACGCTGCAGCCGCGCTATGCGGGCTCCGACCGCTATCGCGTGATGGGCGGCCCGAACCTCGACATCCGCTATCGCGACCTGTTCTTCCTGTCGACGGGCGAGGGGCTCGGCGCGAACGTGCTGCGCGGGCCGAACTGGCGCGTGAGCCTGTCCGTCGGTTACGACCTCGGGCGCCGTTCGGCCGACGATATCCAGCACCTGAACGGCCTCGACAACATCAACGCGGCGCCGGTGATGAAACTGGCGGCCGATTACGTGATCTCGAAGGAGTTTCCGCTCGTGCTGCGCGCGGATATCCGGCGCAGCATCGGCGGCTCGAACGGCTGGGTCGGCGATTTCTCCGCGTACATGCCGCTGCCGGGCAGCAACGAGCATTTCTTCTGGTTCGCGGGGCCGACCGTGTCGTTCGCCGATTCGCGCTACATGAACAGCTGGTTCGGCGTGAACCAGGGAGCCGCCGCGCGTTCGGGGCTGCCGGCGTATTCGTCGGGGGCCGGGATCAAGTCGTACGGTGCGGGCGTGACCATGGCCTGGTTCGTGAACAAGCACTGGTTCATCACGATCGACGGCGCGATCGAGCAGCTCGTCGGCCGCGCCGCGCGCAGCCCGATCACGCAGCAGTCGACCAACGGCGTGTTCGACATGTCGGTGAACTACCAGTTCTGAGCACGGCCGGGCAGCAGAGAGGCGATCGGGGCAGCGGCATTTCCCGTCACATTTGATATGATTCCGACCTGTACAAATGTACAGTGATCGATCCCCGTGACGCCTGCTTCGCCGACGCCCCCGGCGTTTTACTACCTGACCAATTTCGAACGCGCGCTGGCCTGGCTCGGCGCGCGTTACGACGACCTGTTCGATGCGCACGAGCACGCGTTCGTCCGGCAGTTCGCCGCGCTGCCGCAGGCGTCGCGCGCGCTGCTCGTCCGGATGCTGATGCGCAACGGGTCCGATTTCCGCGCGAGCAAGCTCGTGTACGACGAAATCGGCTGCGCGCTCGACGCGGCCGCACCGCTCGTCGAACTCGGCTGGGTCGATCCGGCCCCCGCGCTGACGCTCGACGAACTGTTCGCGCTGTCGACCAAGGCCGATCTGCTGCGTATCTTCCCGGCACTCGCCACGCATGCGGGCGAGCGCAAGCCCGAGTGGCTCGAACGGCTGCGGCCCGCGCACGACGTTGCGCAACCGCTCGAAGCGTGGTGCGCGCAGGCCGATGACCGCGTGCTGCGCGTGACGGTCGGCGCGCTGTGCGACCGGCTGCGCCTGATGTTCTTCGGCAATCTCCACCAGGACTGGAGCGAATTCGTGCTCGCCGATCTCGGCGTGTTCCAGTACGAAAGCGTACCGATCGCGCCGTCGTCGCGCGCGTTCCAGCAGCGCGGCGACGTCGACGCGTATCTCGCGCTGCAGACGTGCCGCGATGCGCTCGACGCTTGGCCCGACGATCTGCCGTTCGACGACCTGGTGCGCGCGATCGATGCGGTCGGCTGCGCGCAGCCCTGGCTCGCGACGCGTCGCGCGAAGCTGCTGTTCGCCCTCGGGCAGACGTGCGAGCGCCGGGCGGACTGGGCCGGCGCGCTCGACGCGTATGTGCGCAGCGCCTGGCCGGGCAGCCGCCATCGGCGCATCCGCGTGCTCGAACGCTGCGGGCGTGACGACGATGCGCTCGCGCTGGCGCTCGAGGCGCGCGGCGGTTTCGAGAGCGACGAGGAGCGCCAGCGTGTCGAGCGCATGCTGCCGCGCCTGCAGCGCCGGCTCGGCCAGCGCGTCGAACGGGCGGCCCCGGCGGCGGACGTGCCGCGCGAAACGCTCGTGCTCGCGCGCCCCGATGCGTTCGTCAGTGTCGAATTCGCGGTGCGCGACCATCTGGCGCTACCGGCTTCGCCGGTTCATTACGTCGAAAACACGCTGATCAATTCGCTGTTCGGGCTGCTTTGCTGGGAACCCGTGTTCGCCGCGGTACCCGGCGCGTTCTTCCATCCGTTCCAGCGCGGCCCGGCCGACCTGCACGCGCCCGATTTCGCCGCGCGCCGCGCGGATGCATTCGCCGCGTGCTTCGCGCAACTCGATTCGGGCGCTTATCGAGAGACGATTCGCCGGCACTTCGTGACGAAGGCGGGGCTGCAATCCCCGTTCGTGTTCTGGGGCGTGCTGAGCGACGCACTGCTCGACGAGGCGCTTGCGTGCCTGCCGCCGGAACACCTGCGATTGTGGTTCACGCGCCTGCTCGCGGATATCCGCAGCAACCGTTCGGGGCTGCCCGATCTCGTCCGCTTCTGGCCCGGCGAGCGCCGCTACGAACTCGTCGAGGTGAAGGGCCCCGGCGACCGCCTGCAGGACAACCAGACGCGCTGGCTCGCATACTGCGTCGCGCACGGCATTCCGGTGCGCGTGATCGATGTCGAATGGGCCGGCGCGGACGTCGCGCCCGTCGAGGCGGCGGGCCTGTCCGCATGAGCTACGTCGTCGCGGTGCGGGCGATGTGCGAGTTCACCGCGCGGCGCGGCGATCTCGACCTGCGCTTCACGCCAGCGCCCACCGCGCTCGAAGGCATCGCCGGCCACGGCGCGGTCACGTCGAACCGCGGCGCGCGCTACGAAACCGAGATCGCGCTGACGGGCACGTGGGGCACGCTCACCGTGCGCGGCCGCGCGGACGGTTACGATCCGGTGGCGAACCGCCTCGAGGAAATCAAGACCTTCCGCGGCAGCCTCGACGCGATGCCGGCCAACCACCGCGCACTGCACTGGGCGCAGGCGAAGGTCTACGCGCACCTGATGTGCGACGCGCGCGACCTCCCGGAAATCGACGTCGCGCTCGTCTATTTCGACATCGTGTCCGAGCGCGAGACGGTGCTGACGCAAACGCTGGGGGCGGCAGAGCTCGCGGCGTTCTTCGCCGAGCAGTGCGCCTGCTTCGTCGGCTGGGCCGAACGCGAGACGGCGCACCGCGCGGCGCGTGACGCGGCGCTGCGCTCGCTCGCGTTTCCGCACGGGCAGTTCCGCAGCGGCCAGCGCGAGCTGGCAGTGGCCGTCTATCGCGCGGCCCGCGACGATCGTTGCCTGATGGCGCAGGCGCCGACCGGCATCGGCAAGACGCTCGGCACCGTGTTTCCGCTGCTGAAGGCCTGCGGCGAGGGCGAGCTCGACCACGTGTACTTCCTGACCGCGAAAACGCCCGGCCGCGCGCTCGCGCTCGAAGCGGCGGCGACGCTCGGCGCCGGCACGCCCGCGCTGCCGCTGCGCGTGCTGGAACTCGTTGCGCGCGACAAGGCGTGCGAGCATCCCGACAGTGCGTGCCACGGCGAGTCGTGCCCGCTCGCGAAGGGTTTCTACGACCGGCTGCCGGCCGCGCGCGACGCGGCGATCGAGGCCGGGCTGCTCGACCGCGACACCGTGCGCGCGGCCGCGCTCGCGCACGACGTCTGCCCGTATTACCTGTCGCAGGAACTCGCGCGCTGGTCCGACATGGTGATCGGCGACTACAACTACTACTACGACGGCAGCGCGATGCTGCACACGCTCGCGCAGCAGAACCAGTGGCGCGTCGGCGTGCTCGTCGACGAAGCGCACAACCTGCTCGATCGTGCGCGCAAGATGTACAGCGCATCGCTCGATCCGTTCGCATTCGCGGCCGCGCGCGAGGCCGCACCCGCCGCGCTGCGCAAGGCCTTCGACCGGCTTGCCCGCGCGTGGGGCACGGTCAATCGCGCGCAGGCCGAGCGTTATGCCGCGTATCCGGAGATACCGGGCCCGATCGTGTCGGCGTTGCAGAACCTCGTCGCGGCGGTCGGCGAGCACCTGGCCGACGCGCCGCGCGCGAACGGCGACGCGCTGCTGCGGTTTCATTTCGAGGCGATCCAGTTCGGCGTGCTTGCCGAAGCGTTCGACAGCGCGTCGATCTTCGACGCGACGCTGCACGGCGAACCGATGCCGCGCCAGCCGGCGCTCGACGGCGTTGCGTCGGCCGGCCGCCGGCGCCGCGTCCAGTCGACGCTCTGCGTGCGCAACGTGATTCCGGCCGGCTTTCTCGCGCCGCGCTACGAAGCCGCGTGCGCGACCGTCCTTTTCTCGGGCACGCTGAGTCCGTTTCATTTCTACCGCGACACGCTCGGGTTGCCCGGCGACACGGGCTGGCTCGACGTCGACGGGCCGTTCCGCGCCGAGCAGCTGACGGTGCGCGTCGCGAGCCACGTGTCGACCCGCTGGCGCGACCGCGACCGGTCGCTCGAACCGATCGTGGACCTGATCGCCGCGCAATACGCGACGCGGCCCGGCAACTACCTCGGGTTCCTGAGCAGCTTCGACTATCTGGGGCGCGTGGTCGCGCTGATGCAGGCACGGCACCCGGACGTGCCCGTCTGGGCGCAGGCGCCCGGCATGACGGAAGGCGAGCGCGACGCGTTTCTCGCGCGCTTCGACGCGGGCGGGCGCGGCGTCGGCTTCGCGGTGCTGGGCGGGGCGTTCTCGGAAGGCGTGGACCTGGTCGGTGAGCGGCTGATCGGCGCGTTCATCGCGACGCTCGGGCTGCCGCAGGTCAACGACGTCAACGAGCAGATGCGGCGTGCGATGGACGCGCGCTTCGGCAACGGCTACGACTACATGTACCTGTATCCGGGCTTGCAGAAGGTCGTGCAGGCGGCCGGGCGCGTGATCCGCACCGAGCACGACGAAGGCGTCGTGCATCTGATCGACGACCGCTACCGGCGGCGGGAGGTGCGCGATCTGCTGCCGCGGTGGTGGCGGATCAAGTGACGGGGGCGCGACGTTGCGTGCGCCGGCGCGCGGCTTTTCCGTGCCGGCACGTCGCTACAGCACGTTGAGCATCGCGAGCGCGGTTTCCTGCAGATGCGGCAGCACGCGCCGCACGGCCGCGTCGGTCGTCTCCGCGCCGATCGGCATGTTCGTGCTCAGCGCGGCGACCACTTCGCCGTGACGGTTCTTCAGCGGCACCGCGATCCCGCGCACGCCGACCTGCAATTGCTGTTCGATCGCCGCGAAACCGGCGTCGCGTGCCTGGTCGACCTGTTCGAGCAGGCGCGCCTTGTTGGTGACCGTGTGCGGCGTGAACGGCGGCAGTTCGGTGTCGTCGAGCCATGCGCGCACGGCTTCGCGATCGGGATGGTGGGCGAGCAGCACGACGCCCGGCGACGTGAGCGGTGCCGGCACGCGCGCGCCGAGCACGAAGCCGGTCGTCATCACGCGCGACACGCCGTTGCGCGCGATGAACACGAGTTCCCATCCGTCGAGCACGCTCACATACGCCGATTCGTTCAGCGACGCGCTCAGTTGCTGCAGATAGGGCTGGACGGTGCGCGGCAGGCGCGCCGAATCGAAGTACGACCAGCCGACCCGCAGCACGCGCGGGGTGAGGCCGTACAGCTTGCCGTCGGTGTACACGTAGCCGAGCGATTCGAGCGTCAGCAGATAGCGCCGCGCGGCCGTGCGCGTGAGACCGGTGCGCGCGGCGGCCTGGGTGGGCGTCATGCGCGCGTGCTGGCTGTCGAAAGCCTCGAGGATCGCCAGGCCTTTTTCGAGGCCGGCAATCCAGTCGCGTCGGTCGAGTTCGGGCTTTTTCATCGTCGGAAGGTGGCGTCTCGGTGCGCGGTAATCGCGCGTGAGTGGGCGATTATCGCGCGAAATTCACCGGAGGCGATCGCCAACCTGAAGGCGTCGATCGAGTCGACGATTTCGATTTTGGCCGTGATCGAGCGCGTGACGCCGATCGACCTCGGCGGTGGCGTGAAGGGGCAGGAAACCGCGTATTCGCCGAAGATCGGCCCCGATCATGAGCGCGTACAGGCTGTACATGGCGCTCGGCGATACGCAGAGCTACCGGATCGGCGCTGACATGCGCGACCTGTGTGGAAGACATGCCGCGGGCCTTGCCGCTGCTCCGCGGCATTGCCGGGACGATCTCGCTGGCGAAGGCGCGCTAGAATCGCCGGCTCAACTGGACCACAACAATGAAAATTCGCGAATCCGTGTTGGCCGTGCTCGTCGCGGCCGTGCCGCTGCTTGCCGCGGCGAATCCCTCGTCCGGCACGCTCCTCCCGAAGCCGTCCGTCGACGTGCGTGCGTGGCCGCGCATGACGTCGCCGAAATTCGGCTGTTACGTCGAAACAACCTTCGGCTACCGTGACAAGCGCTTCAATTGCGCGCTGAAGAAGTACCGGAATACCGGCGATGCGTGCGGAAACACGAAGGCCTACTACGAAGGCCCGGTGTTCCCCGACCGGCTCGCGGCCAGCGTGCATCCGCTCGCGACGAAGGTCGAACTGGACTGGGAGCACGGCGATCTGCAGATGGTCACCGTCACGCTCAAGGGAACCTGGAACGAAGCGGACGTGCGCAAGGCGTTCGGGCTGCCGCGCGCGGAAGCGCGCCAGCTGACCGACGCGGAGTTGCGCTCGGCGCCGGGCAACCTGATGGACACGAGTGTCCAGTATCCGTCGTCCCCGCTCGACGAAAGCCTGGCGAAGCGCCCGAGCAACCCGGCGCGCGGGACGACGGCCGTGATGCTCTACGGGTTCGACCACATGGGCGCCGGCGATGCCGATTGCGGGGGCGGCGAGTAACGGGGGAGCGGGCGGCGGGAGAGAGACGGGAGAAGGCGGCTGACACAGCCGCCAACCGGGTGCGGGTGGCGGTACGGCGCTCGTGTGGCGTACGCCGTACCTTCAGCGTCTTACTCGCTGCTCGTCCATTCGACGTTCGCGCCGACCGAGCGCAGGTTCTCGACGAAATGCGGATGCGCGCGGCGAATCGGCAGCGCATTCATGATTTCCGAGCGGCCTTCGATGCTCGCGGCCACCATCAGCAGCGCGATCGCGACGCGGATGATGTACGGGCTCTCGACGCGGGCCGGCGTCAGTTGCAACCCGCCGAACGTGATCAGCCGGTGCGGATCGGACAGCAGCACGTGCGCGCCGAACTTCGACAGTTCGCCGGACCAGCCGAGCGCACCGTCGTAGACCTTGTTCCAGAACATCGCGCTGCCTTCCGCGCGCACGCCGAGTGCGATGAAGATCGGCAGCAGGTCGACCGGCAGGTACGGCCACGGCGCGGCTTCGACCTTGGTGAGGATGTTCTGCGTGAACGGCCGGCGCACGCGCAGCGGGCCGTCGCGTTCCGCGCGGGACCAGCCGTCGCGGTGCGTGACGTTGACGCCGAACTTCGCGAACGTGCGGTCGATCAGCGGGAAGTGTTCGGGCGACGAGTTGCGTACCGTGATGTCGCCGCCGGTGATCGCGCCGAGCGCGAGGAACGTCGCGATTTCGTGGAAATCCTCGGCGAAGCGGAACTCGCCGCCGCCGAGCTTGCCGCCGCCCGTCACGCAGAGCCGCGATGTGCCGATCCCCTCGATCGCGACGCCGATCATCGCGAGGAACTGGCAGAACTCCTGCACGTGCGGCTCGGACGCGGCGTTCATCAGCGTGGACGTGCCGTTCGCGGTCGTCGCGCACAGCGCGAAGTTTTCGGTGGTCGTCACCGACGCGTAGTCGAGCCAGTGATCGTTGGCCGTCAGCGGGCCATCGGTACGGACGATCAGCGAATCGGGCGTGCGCTCGATGTGCGCGCCGAAACGTTCGAACACCTCGACGTGCGGATCGATCTCGCGCACGCCGAGCGTGCAGCCCTTCACGTCGTTCTCGAGGCGCGCGACGCCGAAGCGCGCGAGCAGCGGCGGAATCAGCATGATCGACGAACGCATCGCTTCCGGCAGCCGATGGACGGCCGGATCGAATTTCGTGTCGCGATGGTGGAGTTCGAGCAGGCCCGTCGTGAAGTCGACCGACACGTCGCTGCCGAGCGTGCGGAAGATGTCGAGGATCTTGCGCACGTCGGTGATGTCCGGCACGCCGACGAGGCGCAACGGCTGGTCGGTCAACAGGGTGGCGCACAGAATCGGCAGGACGGCGTTCTTGTTCGCGGACGGCTTGATGTCCCCGCGCAGCGGAGTGCCGCCGTGGACGATGAGATTCGACATGATATGGGGGCGTATCGGTGACTGACGTAGGCCCATATGATGCCATTGGTCGGCGGGCGGCGTGGAATGTTCAGAGGGGAAAAGGGGGAATCAGGGCGTATAACTGACAGTGTTTGACGTCGCGCGCACGACGAGCGACGCCGTTGGCGGCCGCCATCGAGCGATGCGTGATGGCCGGCCACGTTGGGGGCCGGCCATCGGGTCGTTACTGCGCTGCCCGCATCCGCGCGGCGACGATCAGCGAAATCAGGCAGCCCACCGCGAGATAACCGGCGACGAGGTGCCACGAGCCGCCTGCCACGCTGACGAGGCCGACCGCGATGAACGGCGTGAACCCGCCGCCGACCACGCTCGCGAACTGGTAGCCGACGCCCGCGCCGCTATAGCGGTATTCGGCGCCGAACAGCTCGGTGAACAGCGGCTGCTGGACGCTCACGACCATGTCGTGCGCGGCGTTCGCGAGCAGGATCGAGAAGATCACGATCCACGCGATCGACCGCGCCTCCAGCGCGAGGAAGAACGGCACCGCGGACGCGACACCGATCAGCGCGCCGATCAGGTAGATGCGGCGCAGGCCGTAGCGGTCGGCCAACCACGCGAAACACGGGATCGTCACGCAGCTCACCGCCCCCACCAGCAGGCCGATGTTCAGGAACAGGTCGCGCGACATGCCGAGGTTCGTCGTCGAATAGCTGAGCGCGAACGCGGTGACGATGTACATCGTGAACAGCTCGGCGAGCCGCAGCGCAATGATCAGCAGGAACGCCTTCGGATGGCGCGTCAGCGCCTCCAGCACCGGCAGGCGCAGCTTGCGGTTGCCGTGTTCGACCTTCTCGACGAACTCCTGCGATTCGTCCATGTTCTTGCGCACCCACAGCCCGATCAGCACGAGCACGATGCTGAACACGAACGGCAGGCGCCAGCCCCACGACTTGAACGCGGCCTCGCCGAGCGTATGGCTCAGGATCGACACGATGCCCGTGGCCAGCACGAGGCCGACGCCGTAGCCGACCTGCACGCCGCTGCTGTAGAACGCCTTCTTTTGCTTCGGCGCGCTTTCGACGGCCATCAGCGCCGCGCCGCCCCATTCGCCGCCGACCGCGAAACCCTGGATCGCGCGCATCAGCACCAGCAGCACGGGTGCCCACCAGCCGATCGTCGAGAATGCCGGCAGCAGGCCGATCGCGACCGTCGACAGCCCCATCAGCATCACCGTCAGGACCAGCATCCGCTTGCGGCCGAGCCGGTCGCCGTAGTGGCCGAACACGACACCGCCGAGCGGCCGGAACAGGAAACCGACGCCGAAGGTTGCGAACGCCGCGAGCGTGCCCATCGTCGGGCTGACTTTCGGGAAGAACTCGGAATTGAATACCAGCGCGGCGACGATCCCGTACAGCAGGAAGTCGTACCAGTCGACAACGGCGCCGACGAAGCTGCCGATCGCGGCCTTGCGGGCCTGGCTGCGGACGCGGGCGCCGGCGGCGGCGTCGAGGGTGTCGAAGGTTGGGGTCATGGCGGTGTCTCCTGGCACGGCGCATCGTGGAATCGTGGCGGCGCCGCGTCCGATGCTGCATTGAAGTCGATGAGTGAACGGAGAATAGGGCGCGCGCCGTACGGCGGCAATTGGCCAATCGGACAAGATGCGCGATTATCGTACAAGTCCGTCCGATTATCGAACGCTTTTCGGGTTTGCACTAGGCGGTGCGACGATATCCCGTTTGGCCAGGGTGTGCCGCCGTGAACGATCTGGTTAAAATCTGCAGCATTGAGAACTTGCCCGTTCGGAGCGGATGCGGTCGCCACGTTGGCCGCGCTTGCCGCCAGCGACGGGCGCCATCCCCATCGAACGCATGCCCCCGGAGACTGGAATGCCCGGCAATTCCCACCCCCTGTCCAGCGATACGCCGCCCGTTGCCGATCCGGCTGCCAATCCGCTCGGGATGGCCGGCCTCGAATTCGTCGAATTCGCGGCGCCCGTGCCCGAGGCGCTCGCTCAGCGCTTCGAGCAGCTCGGGTTCAAGGCGATCGCGCGGCATGTCAGCAAGAACGTCACGCTCTACCGGCAAGGTCAGATGCATTTCCTGATCAACGCCGAGCCCGATTCGTTCGCCGCGCGCTACGCGGAGGAATACGGGATGGGTGTCTGCGCGATCGGGCTGCGCGTGGCCAGTGCCCGGCGCGCGTTCGAGCGGGCGATCGAGCTCGGTGCGTGGGCGTTCGAAGGCGAGAAGGTCGGGGTCGGCGAGCTGAAGATCCCCGCGATCCAGGGCATCGGCGATTCGCACCTCTATTTCGTCGACCGCTGGCGCGGGCGCGACGGCCAGCGGGGCGGCGTCGGCGACATCTCGATCTTCGACATCGATTTCCGGCCGATCGACATCGCGACCGCGCATACCGATCTCGACTGCGTGGGCGTCGGGCTGCAGCAGGTCGATCATTTCACGCAGACCGTCGGCGCGGGGCGCATGCGGGAGTGGCTGGATTTCTACCACGACCTGCTGCATTTTCGCGAGATCCACGAAATCGACGCGCACTGGCATGTGTCGGAGGAATCGCGTGTGATGGTGTCGCCGTGCGGCGCGGTGCGGATTCCGGTCTACGAGGAAGGCACGCGGCGCACCGAGCTGATGCACGCGTATCTGCCCGACCATCCGGGCGAGGGCGTGCAGCACGTCGCGCTGGCGACCGACGACATCCTGTCCTGCGTCGATGCGCTGCGGGCGAACGGCGTCGAATTCATCGAGCCGCCGGCCCGCTATTACGATGACGTCGACGCGCGGCTACCGGGGCACGGTGTCGATCTCGACGCGCTGCGCCGTCGCGCGGTGCTGGTCGACGGTGAGATCGGCGGCGACGGCGTGCCGAAGCTGTTCTTCCAGACTTTCGTCAAGCGCCGGCCCGGCGAGATCTTCTTCGAAATCGTGCAGCGCAAGGGGCACCACGGGTTCGGCGAAGGCAATCTCGCGGCGCTCGCCCGCGCGCGCGACGCCGGCTGAGCAGCGCCGGCGCCCGCATCGGGCGTCCCGCGTCCCGCGTCGCGCCTCACGTGCCGGCGGCCGGCACCCGGTTCGGCGCGGGGTCGTTCGGCTCGTGCAGCACGCACGCGGTGCCGCCCGGCGTGTACATCGACACGACACAACGGTTGCACGACGTGCAGCCCGACTGCGCGAGCCGGCCGTCGCGCAGTCCGTTGACGAAATCCGGCTCGAACACGAGCGCGCGGGCGAGCGCGACCGCATCGAACCCTTCGCGCATCGCCAGCTCGACGTTCCCGCGCGAACGTACGCCGCCGAGGTAAGCGAGCGGCATCCGGACGGACGCGCGCACCTTCCTCGAGTGCTCGAGGAAATACATCTCGCGAAACGCGCCCATCTTCGGCTCGGTGAGTTTCTGCAGCGCCATCGCCGCGCGCACGATTGCGTTGTCGGCGTTCGCGCGCGCGTCGCCGGGCAACGGGCTGCCGAACAGCTGCCACACCGATTCGACGTTCATCCCGCCGCTGAGCACGAGCAGGTGCGCGCCTTCGGCTTCGAGCCGCCGCGCGATCTCGCATGCGTCGTCG
>NZ_WIXR01000061.1:51469-51802 GCF_019425585.1 Burkholderia sp. COPS
CAGCGGCGACAGGAACTGGCTGAGCAGATAGCCATGCCCCATGTGGATCTCGACCGCATCGAAGCCGGCGTCGCGCGCATGGCGTGCGGCCTGCGCGAATTCGTCGGCGATCGCGGACATCTGGTCGCGCGTCATCGCCTGCTTCAAAAAGCGGCCGCTCATCACGCCGACCTTGTTGAAGCCGCCCGATGCGCTCAACGGCCGCCGGGTCGACAGCGACGGCAGGAACGTGAAGCAGCCGCCGTGCGTGATCTGCGCGGAGGCGGCGGCGCCGTGGCGATGGACGGCGTCGGTCAGCGCGCGGAACTGGCGGACCGTCGGCACGTCGAGCCG
>NZ_WIXR01000062.1:0-34300 GCF_019425585.1 Burkholderia sp. COPS
GTTCGACCACTACTTCGGCACCTACCCGAACGCGACGAACCCGTCGGGCGAACCGGCGTTCACCGCGAAAGCCGGCACGCCGACGCCGAACGGCCTGACGGGCACGCTGCTGACCGCGAACCCGAACTTCACGAACACGGCCAACGGTACCGACGCGGCGAACCCGTTCCGCCTCGACCGCACGCAGGCCGCGACCGCCGACCAGAACCACGCGTACACGGCCGAACAGCAGGCCGAGGACAACGGCCTCGCCGACCTGTTCCCGAAATACACCGGCAAGGGCTCGTCCGGCGGCGCCGGCGCGTTCGGCACGAAGGGCCAGGTGATGGGCTACTTCGACGGCAACACCGTGACCGCACTGTGGAACTACGCGCAGCGCTTCGCGATGAGCGACAACACGTACACGACGGTCTACGGGCCGTCGACGCCGGGCGCGCTGAACGTCGTGTCGGGCCAGACCAACGGGATGCAGATCGTGAAGACGTCGAAGCAGCCTTCGACGCTCGCAGCCTCGTCTTACTACATCAATGACGGCCAGGGCGGCCTCACGATGATCAACGACGTCGACCCGGGCTTCGACGTGTGTTCGAGCACGACCGACCAGGCGATGATGACGGGCAAGAACATCGGCGACCTGCTGAACGCCGCGAAGATCACGTGGGGCGGCTTCATGGGCGGCTTCAACCTGTCGACGACGAACGGCAACGGCACGACGGGCTGCGCGCGCAGCACGGTCGCCACCGCCGTGAACGCCGCGACGGCCGACTACATCCCGCACCACAACTGGTTCCAGTACTACGCGTCGACCGCGAACCCGCAACACACGCGCCCGAGCTCGGTCGCGGCGATCGGCTCGAGCTTCCAGGCCGACGGCAAGACCGCCGAACCCGCGAACCACCAGTACGACACGGACGACTTCTTCGCCGCCGTGAAGGCCGGCAACTTCCCGTCGGTCAGCTACCTGAAGGCCCCGGCCGCACAGGATGCGCACGCAGGCTATTCGGATCCGCTCGACGAGCAGGCGTTCGTGACGAAGGTCGTCAACTTCCTGCAGCAGCAGCCGGACTGGCAGAACACGGCCGTGATCGTCACCTATGACGACTCGGACGGCTGGTACGACCACGTGTACACGGCGCCGACGCACGCGTCGTCCGACCCGGTCGACCAGGTCAACGGCAACGGCAAGTGCGGCACGGGCGGCACCACCGGCGTGAACGGCGCGACCGTGAACGGCCGCTGCGGCCCGGGCGTGCGCATTCCGCTGATCGTGATCTCGCCGTACGCGAAGCAGAACTACGTCGACCACACGATGCTCGACCAGTCGTCCGTCGTGCGCTTCATCGAGGACAACTGGCTCGGCGGCCAGCGCATCGGCGGCGGTTCGTTCGATGCGACGGCCGGCGACCTGCGCGCGCTGTTCGACTTCACGTCGAAGCCGAACACGACGCCGCTGTACCTCGACCCGACGCTCGGCACCGCATTGAGCGCGGCACCGGCAATCTGACCGGTATTGCATGACCGCATGGCCGGCGCCTCACGCGCCGGCCGTTTCCGTTTGTTCCGTTCAACGCGCCGCTTCGTGCGGCGCCCGATTTCCGACCGACAGCATGACAGCTCGCCCCGCGTTCCCGTCTCCCGACGCCTCCGGCACCACCGCGCCGCGCGCCCCTTCCCGCCTGCTGCGCCGCGCGGCGTTCGTGATCGGCGCCGCCGTGCTCGGCTACGGCGCGTTCGCGATCGCGTTTCCCGCGCAGGTACCGGCGGCGATCGGCACCGTCGTCGCCGACTGGACGGGTGCGAACCCGCATCCGGTCGTGCTGCAGCGGCCCGCCGCGCAGCCGCTGTCGGCGGTCGCGCGGCTTGGGCGCGCGTTGTTCGCCGATCCGTCGCTGTCCGCGTCGGGCAAGCAGTCGTGCGCGTCGTGCCACAGCCCCGATCACGCGTACGGCCCGCCGAACGCGCTCGACGTGCAGCCGGGCGGCCTCGCGATGACGCAGCAGGGGTATCGCCCGCCGCCGTCATTGATGTACCTGTACCGCCAGCCGAACTTCAGCATCGGCCCCGACGCCGGTGAAAACGACGCCGCACCGAGCGTCGCGCAGCAGGCCGCTTCGGCCGCCGGCGTGGTGAAGGCGCAGAAGGTGGCCGGCACGTCGGCCGCGCCGCAACTCGTGCCGCAGGGCGGGATGTTCTGGGACGGCCGCGCCGATACGCTGCAGCAGCAGGCGTTCGGCCCGCTGCTGAATCCGGTCGAGATGGCGAACGCGAGCGTCGACGATGTCGCGCGCAAGCTCGCGCAGTCGTCGCACCGCGCGCAGTTCGAGAAACTGTTCGGCGCGCGCGTGTTCGACAGCCCGCAGCTCGCGGTGTCGGAAGCGATGTTCGCGATCGCGCGCTATCAGGTGGAGGATCCGTCGTTCCACCCGTACAACAGCAAGTACGATCGCTGGCTCGAAGGCCGCGCGCGTCTCTCGCAGGCCGAACTGCGCGGGCTGCGCCTGTTCAACGACCCGGACAAGGCGAATTGCGCGGGCTGCCACCTGTCGAAGCCCGGCAAGGACGGGTTGCCGCCGATGTTTACCGATTACCAGTACGAGGCGCTCGGTGCGCCGCGCAACCGGCAACTCGCGCAGAACCGCAACCCGGCGTTCTACGATCTCGGCGTATGCGGGCCGTTCCGCGACGACTTGAAGGACCAGACGCAGTATTGCGGGATGTTTCTCACGCCGACGCTGCGCAACGCGGCGACGCGCCATGTGTTCTTCCACAACGGCGTGTTCCACACGCTCGACCAGGTGATGGCGTTCTACAACGAGCGCAGCATCTCGCCGCAGAAGTTCTATTCGCGCGGCGCGGACGGCAAGGTCGACGAGTACGACGACATTCCGCCGAAATACCGCGCGAACGTCGACGTGACCGATGCGCCGTTCGATCGCAAGCCGGGCGACAAGCCCGCGATGACGGCGCAGGACATCAAGGATATCGAAGCGTTTCTGGGCACGCTGAACGACGAGCCGGCGCGCTGAGGGGCCGGCTATCGGTTGCCGTGCGCGCCGTGTTCGTCAGCGGCGCGCACGGATGCACAGGAAGGCCGGCGCCAGCGACAGTTCCGCATGGAGCCGCTCCGATACGGCTTTCATCTCGGGTAGCGGTGTCGGTTCGACGAAACGGTCGAGATGCCAGCCGGCGTCGGCGAGCGCATTCAGGATGTCGGCGAGCGGCCGGCGCCAGGCCTCGACGTAGGGTTTCGGTTCGCCGAAGCCCGACCAATGGAAGCCGAAACGGCTCGTATCGAAGTACGTGCCGTCCCCGCGCGTGCGCTCGTCCATCCAGTCGCGCATCGGATGCGCCATCGAGAACACCAGCGTCGCGCCCGGCCGCGCGACGCGTCTGAATTCGCGCAGCGTCGGCGTCAGATCGCGCACGTAGTCAAACGCGAGCGAGCACAGGATCTTGTCGAAAGCGTGGTCGGGCAGCCAGTCGAGCGGCGCCGCGAGATCGCCTTCCGCGACGTCGACTGCGAGCCCCGCGCAACGCGCCTTCGCGAGCGCAACCATCTCGGGCGTGATGTCGAACGCGTGCACGGTCGCACCGTGGCGCGCGAGGTGCTCGCTGCAGATGCCGGGCCCGCAGCCGGCGTCGAGCACCGTCAGGCCGTCGACGTCGCCCAGCAGCGCCATCGCGGCCGGCCGTTCGTACAGCGCGTTGTGCGCCTTGGTCGGCGCGATGTCCGCGTAGCGTTGCGCGAAGCTCGCGTACACGCGGCGGGCGGACGGTTCGTTCGGGTCGGTCATGCGGCATCCGTCGGTGGAGACTGGGCAGGCCGATTCTGCCCGATCCGACGGCGGCTGGCGACCTGCCCTCGCGCCGGCGTCAGGACAGGCTGTCGAGCAACCGATACCACGCGACTCCGGCCGCGATATAGAAGCGCTGCAACCCGTGCAACGGGATCGGGCGGATCGGCGTGACCCGGAACGGCAGCGGCAGTTGCGCATCGCCCGACAGATGCGCGGCCAGGTGCTTGCCGAGCGTCGTCGCCATCGCGATGCCGCGGCCGTTGTAGCCGAGCGCGATCGTCACGCCCGGCGCGGGCTCGTGCACGTGCGGCAGGAAATCCGCGGTGATCGCGACGCGCCCCGCCCAGCGGTATTCGAACCGGACGCCCTTCAGTTGCGGATACAGCAGCGTCGTCGCGCGTTCGAGGTGGCGCCAGTCGCTCGGCGCGCGCGGGTCGGCGAACGGGCCGCGGCCGCCCATCAGCAGGCGCCCGGCCGCATCGCGCCGGAAGTACAGCAGCAGGCGCCGTGCATCCGATGCAACCTCGCCGCCAGCGAGGATGTCGCGGCCAAGCTCCGGCGCGAGCGGTTCCGTCGCGACGATGAAACTGTTCGCGGCGATCACCGACTGGCGCAAGCCGGGCCACAACCCGTCGGTATAGCCGTTGGTCGCGATCACCACGCGGTCCGCCGACACCGTCGCGCCGCTGGCCGTCGCAACCTGCCAGCGGCCGTCGGCGCGCGTCAGCCCGACGGCGCGGGTCGACCCATGCACGACCGCCCCGCTCGCCTGCGCCGCGCGCACGAGGCCGTGCGTATAGCTGAGCGGCTGCACGCTGCCCGCGCGGCGATCGATCCAGCCGCCCGCGTAGGCATGCGTGCCGAGTCGACGCGCGACTTCGTCGCGGCCAAGCACGTCGACCGGCGCGCCGCGCGCGGCCCATTGCTGCGCACGGCGCGCGACCGTGTCGAGCATCGCGGCGGTCGGCGCCGGCTGGATCCAGCCGTGGCGACGCGCATCGCAGTCGATTCCGTGCCGCGCGATCAGGTCGAACACCGTGTCGGCCGCGCCGCCGACGATGCCGGCAAGCTGTTCGCCGGCCTCGTCGCCGAACCGGCGGACCAGTTCGTCGGGGTCGTATTTCAGCCCGGGAATCACCTGCCCGCCGTTGCGGCCCGATGCGCCCCAGCCCGGCTGCGCGCCGTCGATCACACGGACGTTGACGCCGCGTTCGGCCAGATGAAGTGCGGTCGACAAGCCCGTGAAACCCGCGCCGACGATCGCCACGTCGCACGACACGGACGCGTCGAGCGCGGGCGTATCGGGCGCCGGCGCAGCGGTTGCCGCCCACAGCGAATCCGGCCACTGCGCGTCGGGCCGTCCGGGTGCCGCGTTCGTTGCGCTCATGTTCGATCCGGGTGGTCGGCGCCGTCCGACGCCAGCAGGCGGCGGAGGAATTCCTGCGTGCGGGGATGGGTCGGCTGCGTGAGCACGTCGCGCGCCGGTCCGCTTTCGCAGATCGTGCCGTCGTGCAGGAAGCACACACGATCGGCCACCTCGCGTGCGAATGCCATTTCGTGCGTGACGACCACCATGGTCATCCCGTCGCGGGCGAGCCCGCGCATCACGCCGAGCACTTCGCCGACGAGTTCGGGGTCGAGCGCCGACGTCGGCTCGTCGAACAGGATGGCCTGCGGCTCCATCGCAAGCGCGCGTGCGATCGCGACGCGCTGCTGCTGCCCGCCCGACAGCTCCGACGGATACGCATTCATCCGGTGCGAAAGCCCGACCTTGTCGAGCAGCGCGCGGGCCTGCTCGCGCGCCTGCGCGGCCGGCATGCGCCGCACGTGGACGGGCCCTTCCATCACGTTCTCGAGCGCCGTGCGGTGCGCGAACAGGTTGAAGCGCTGGAACACCATGCCGACCCGCATCCGCAGTTCGTGGATCCGCTTCGAATGCGCGTCGACCTTCACGCCGTCGATCGTGATCGACCCTTCGTCATAGGTCTCGAAGCCGTTGATACAGCGCAGCACGGTCGACTTGCCGGAACCGGACGGCCCGATCAGGCACACGACTTCCCCCTGCTGCACGTCGAGGCTCACGCCCTTCAGCACCGCGTGCTGCTGAAACCGTTTATGGATGGAATCGATCCGGATCATGCGCCCCTCCTCAGTGCGAGCCGCTTGCCGAGCCGGTTCACGCCGAACATCAGCGGCAGGCCAAGCGCGAGATACAGCAGCGCGACGAGCGTGTAGACGCTCATGTTCTGGAACGTCGACGACGCGATCAGCTGGCCGGCGCGCGTGATCTCGGCGACCGTGATCGTCGACGCGACCGACGAATCCTTCAGCAGCATCACCAGCGTGTTGCCGTACGGCGGCAGCGCGATGCGGAACGCCTGCGGCAGCACCACGCGCCGCATGATCATCGGGCCGCGCATGCCGATCGCGTGCGCGGCTTCGATCTGGCCGTGGTCGATCGCCTCGATCCCCGCGCGGAAGTTCTCCGCCTGATACGCCGAATACGCGATGCCGAGGCCGAGCACGCCGGCTTGGAACGCCGACAGTTGCACGCCGAGATCAGGCAGCACGAAGTACATGTAGAACAGCTGCACGATGATCGGCAGCCCGCGGATCACGTTGACGATCGTGCTGCCGGCCGTCGAGACGGCACGATTGCGCGACACCTTCAGCAGCGCCAGGATCAGCCCGAGCACCGAGCTGAGCACGAACGCGCATGCGGTGATCTCGATCGTGACCACCGCGCCCTTCAGCAGGATCGGCAGGAAATCGATCGCATTCTGAAAAAACATGAGGTCTCCTATGCGACGGCAGGACGGCCTGCCGCCGGGAATGCCCGCGACGCGCGGGCGATGCCGGTCGGGAATCGAATGCCGACGCTCAGCTCATGTGCCACTTCTGCAGGATCTGCTGCAGCGTGCCGTCGCTCTTCATCTTGCGGATCGCGCCGTTGAGCTGTTCGAGTGTCGCGGTGTCACCCTTGCGCACGATGAAGCACACCTGCCCCTTCACGACGCTCTGGTATTCGGGCACGAGCCGCACCTGGCGATTGACGCCGTGCTCGATCTGGTACGCGACGATCGGCTGGTCGGCGAAGCCGGCCTTGATGCGCCCCAGCGCGACGTCACGCATGATGTCGGCGATCGAATCGTAGGTCCGGACTTCCTTGAAGATGCCCTTCTTGTTGAGCGCATCGACGAACGCCGTGCCGACCTGCGCGCCGACCACCTGGTCCTTGAAATCGTCCATCGACGTATAGCGGCCCGGGTCGTCGGCCTTCACGATCAGGCCTTCGCCGAACGAGTAGACGGTGTCGGAGAAATCGACGACCTGCTGGCGCGCCGGCGTCTTCAGCATCGCGGCCGAGATGATGTCGATCTTCTGCGTGGTGAGCGACGGGATCAGCGCCGAGAACACGGTCTGCTGCACGTCGACGCGAAACCCGGCCGACTTCCCGGCTGCCGTGATCGCGTCGACCATCATCCCCTGGATCGAATTGCTCTTGACGTCGAGAAACGTGAACGGCACGCCGGTGGCCGTCGCGCCGACCTTCAGCGTCGGCTCGGCAGCAACGGCGCTCGCCGAAGCCGTGGAAAGGGCGATACAGGCGGCGAAACCGGCGGCCAGTGCGCCGAACCGCTTGATGAACGGAACCATGGTGACTCCTTCTCGAATAATCCGGGCGCCGGCCGGTCGCTGATCGACACTGCGACGATGGCTTGATCTTAAAACGAATCAAAAACATCGCAAATAGATTTTTGCGTATCGATATTCGATACGTTATGATGCGATATCGAATCGATTCCGCTCCTCGCCATGGAAACGTCGCCCGACCAAGCAAACGATCTGCTGTTCAACCAGTCGCTGGAAAAAGGGCTGAACGTGCTGCGCGCGTTCAGCGCGAAACGGCGCACGATGACGCTCGCGGAAGTCGCCGACGCGGCGGGGATGACGAAAAGCTCCGCGCAGCGGATGGTCTATACGCTCGAGAAGCTCGGCTACATCCGCAAGCATCCGGTCACGCGGCGCTACCAGCTCACGCCGCACGTGATGCGGATCGGCTTCAACTATCTCGCGGCCGACACGTTGATCGACGTCGCGAATCCGTTCCTGTCCGAACTCACGAACCTGACCGGCGAAACGACCAACCTCACCGAGCCGGACGACGACGAAATGGTGTACGTCGCGCGTTTCGTGTCGACCAAGTTCGTGCCGATCCACATGCCGATCGGCAGCCGCATCCCGATGTACTGCACCGGCAGCGGCCGCGCGTTTCTGAGCGCGTTGCCGCCGGGCGACGCACGCGCGCGGCTCGACGGCATGGCGCGCACGCCGCATACGCCGCGCACGGTCACGGCGCTCGACGATCTCGTCGCGCTGCTCGACAGCGCGCGGCGGGAAGGCTACGCGACCAACCAGGAAGAACTGTTCATCGGCGACATGTCGATCGCGGCGCCCGTGCTCGGCAGCCAGGGGCAGCCGGTCGCGGCCGTGCACGTGGTCGCGCCGACGAGCCGCTGGACGTTCGACGACGCGCGCCGCAAGCTCGCGCCGGCGGTGATCGACTGTGCGCGCGGGATCAGCAATTCGATTCGGACGCTTGAGTAGCGTCGGCGAAACGGCACACGGCACGCCGTTGCATGGCGCAACGGCGTTCGATCGCTACTGCGGCTTGGGCGAATGCTCGGTCCGGTAGGTACGGTTCGGGCGCGATACGAGTTGCTTCGCTGCAACGTCCAGTTCCTTGCCGTGATACAGATCGATGCACTTCAGGAAGTCGAACTTCACATCCCTGACTTCAGATTCGACAACCGGATTTCGATAGTCACGGGCCAGATATTTCGCGACCAGCGCGTGAATGACATCCGGCGCACGTTCCATGTCGTAGTAGGTCCAGTCACGCAACGCGCTGGCGCTGCTACTGATGTCCTTGCTCGCGCCGGGCGCCTGCTTGTATGCGGTAGCCAGACATTCCGCGAGCACCATGTCCTTTAAGTTCTGGAGATAAGTTCGTGAGCCGGCCTCAGGCGCCGTTTGTGCGGCGTCCTTCGCCACGACCATCGCCGGTTGAAACGCGATGCACGCCAACGCGGCAGCGATCCGGACTCCCCTCATGACAGGCTCCAAAAATTTGCGCGATCGGTACGATACCGCGCGCCCGGTTCGTTGAAGTGACCATGGCTGCGGCTCTGGATGCTCGACTCCACCGCCATCCCCAGCCGCGCCTCGAGGATCGGATCAAACCCCGACGCGGAAAAGTATTGCCGACTGTCGCCGCCGGCCGCTTCGTCCATCCACCCCCTCGTTTTCCCCGATCCCGTTCGCCTTGACTCCGCCGCCTCGATCGACAAAACTTCGCACATCGTCAGTGTGATCACAGATCGCAGATCAAACCCAGGAGAACCCCGCCTTGGCGCCTCGTATCGTCCCGCCCGCACTAAAAGCCATCGAACAGGAAACGATGGCCGACAAGGTCTACCAGCAACTGCGCGAAGCGCTGATGAGCGGCCGTTTCGCGCCCGGCCAGGCGCTGAGCCTGCGCAGCGTCGCCGAGGCAGTCGGCTCGTCGACGATGCCCGTGCGTGCCGCGCTCACGCGGCTGCGCGCCGAACGCGCGCTGGTCGACGGCCCGAATCGCGCGCTCGTCGTTCCGCCGATGACGCTCGACATGCTCGACGAACTGCGCGACGTGCGGATCGCCCTCGAAGGCTGCATCGCCGAGCGCGCGTGCGCCCGGATGACCGACGCGCAGATCGCGGTCGTGCGCAAGACCTGCGAGACGATGCAGGCACACGTCGAGGCCGGCCGGTCGCGCGCCTACCTGCAAAGCAATTTCGCGTTCCACAGTGCGATCTACGCGCACGGCGCGAGCGAAAGCACGCTCGCGATCGTCGAGAACCTGTGGATGCGCGTCGGCCCGTTCCTCAACATGGTCGCGCTCGACATTCCGCACATGCGCCGCTCGATGGATGCGCACCGCGCGATCGTCGATGCACTCGAGCGACGCGACGGCGCGGGCGTGCGGGCCGGCATCGCGCTCGACATCGGCGGCGCCGCGCACGATCTCGCCGAGACGCTGCGGGCCGAGCAGACACCGCGGACCGTGAACGCGAAACCGTAGCGGCCGCTTGCCACGGCCGCCCGACACGCGAGCGGCCGCCATTACATCAACGATGGAGACAACCCGGCATGACAGCTTCCGACCTGCTGAAACCCTATGACGGCCTGCGCGTCCTCGTGACGGGCGGCGCGTCGGGCATCGGCCTCGAAATCGCCGACGCGTTCGCCGAATGCGGCGCGCGCGTGCACGTGTGCGACGCGTCGCAAGCCGCGATCGCGGCGCTCGCCGACCGGCCGCCGCGCGCCGCGGCCGGCGCGATCAGCGCGACGCTGGCCGACGTATCCGACCCGGCCGCGGTCGAGCGCGTGTTCGCCGACGTGTCGAGCCGCCTCGGCGGCCTCGACGTGCTGGTCAACAACGCGGGCATCGCCGGCCCGACCGGCGGCATCGACGAAATCGACCCCGTGCAGTGGGAACAAACCGTCGCAATCAACCTGAACGCGCAATTCCAGTTCGCGCGCCGCGCGGTGCCGCTGCTGCGCGAGTCGAAACACGGCGGCGCGATCATTGCACTGTCGTCGGTCGCCGGCCGGCTCGGTTATGCGTTCCGCACGCCGTATGCGGCCACCAAATGGGCGGTGGTCGGCCTCGTCAAGAGCCTCGCGATCGAACTCGGGCCGCTCGGCATCCGCGTGAACGCGATCCAGCCCGGCATCGTGCGCGGCCCGCGGATGCGCCGCGTGATCGAGGCGCGCGCGCAGCAGCTCGGCATCGGCTACGACGACATGGAGCAGCGCTATCTCGAGAAGATCTCGCTGCGGCGCATGACCGATCCGGCCGAGATCGCCGCGACCGCGCTGTTCCTGTGCTCGCCGGGCGGGCATGGCATCACCGGGCAGGCGATCTCCGTCTGCGGCAACGTCGAAGTGCTCTGACGCGTCCTGCATCGTTCATCGAAAGGAATCCATCCGTGGCAAACGCTCGCAAAGTCATCATCACCTGTGCGCCGACCGGCGCGATCCATACGCCGTCGATGTCGCCGTACCTGCCTGTCACACCGCACGAAATCGAAACCGCCGCAGTCGCGGCCGCACGGGCCGGCGCGGCGATCCTGCACCTGCACGCACGCAACCCGTCCGACGGCAAGCCGACCCAGGATCCGGCCGTGTTCGCCGAGTTCCTGCCGCGCATCAAGGCGCAGACCGATGCGGTGATCAACCTCACGTCGGGCGGCAGCCCGCACATGACGGTCGACGAACGGCTGCAGCCCGCGCTGCATTTCCAGCCCGAGGTCGCGTCGTTGAACATGGGCTCGATGAACTTCGGGCTGTACCCGATGCTCGAGCGCTTCCGCGAGCTGAAGCATCCGTGGGAGCGCGAACATCTCGAGAAAAGCCGCGATCTCGTGTTCAAGAACACGTTCGCGGACATCGAGACGATCCTCACGCGCTGCGGCGCGAACGGCACGCGGTTCGAATTCGAGTGCTACGACATCTCGCATCTGTACAACCTCGCGCACTTCGTCGATCGCGGGCTCGCGAAACCGCCGTTCTTCGTGCAAAGCGTGTTCGGCCTGCTCGGCGGGATCGGCGCGCACCCGGAAGACCTGATGCACATGCGCCGCACGGCCGACCGCCTGTTCGGCAGCGATTACGTGTGGTCGATCCTCGGCGCGGGCCGCAACCAGATTCCGCTCGCGACGATCGGCGCCGCGCAAGGCTCGAACGTGCGCGTCGGGCTCGAGGATTCGCTGTGGATCGCACCCGGCAAGCTCGCGGAATCGAGCGCCGCGCAAGTCCTGAAAATGCGGCAGGTGCTCGAAGGCCTGTCGCTCGAGATCGCGACGCCGGCCGAGGCGCGCGCGATGCTCGCGCTCAAGGGCGGCGACGCGGTGAATTTCTGATCGTCGGGTCGCCCCCCCCAACACCAGAATCCGCAAGCGCAGTGACAAGGCGCCGGCACGAACCGGCCGGCGCCAGGACGCCCTTCATCGCCCCGCTCCGTTCGAGCGCCGCCGGCGCGGCTCCGTCGACTGCCCATCCGCTGCCTGCCGCGCAGCGGCATTTGCCGAACGCGGCGCGCCGTGCTTGCCGTGCGCGCCGGTTCGCCCTTACCGGAGTCGTCCGCATGTCCACTCATCACGCTCAGGCCCTGTCGTCCGCCGCGACCGACGCGAACGCGTCGCTGAACCGGCTGCTGTTCCGCAAACTCATGCCGCTGCTGATCGCCGCGTATGTGATCAGCTTTCTCGACCGCACCAACATCGCGTTCGCCAAACATTCGATGGGCGTCGATCTCGGCATCTCATCGGCCGCGTACGGGCTCGGCGCGGGGCTGTTCTTTCTCACCTACGCGCTCTTCGAGATCCCGAGCAACCTGATCATGCATCGCGTCGGCGCACGCTTCTGGATCACGCGGATCATGATCACGTGGGGCGCGCTGTCGGTCGCGATGGCGTTCGTCCGCGGCGAGACCTCGTTCTACGTGATGCGCCTGCTGCTCGGCGTGGCCGAAGCCGGCCTGTTTCCCGGCGTGATGCTGTATCTGACGTACTGGTTCGGCCGAGAGGAACGTGCGCGCGCCACCGGCTATTTCCTGCTCGGCGTGTGCATTGCGAATATCGTCGGCGGGCCGCTGGCCGGTGCGCTGATCGAACTCGACGGCACGCTCGGTTTCCACGGCTGGCAATGGCTGTTCGTCGTCGAAGGCATCCCGGCGATCCTGCTCGCGTTCGTCGTGTGGACTCGATTGCCGGACCGTCCGAGCGCCGCGCCGTGGCTCGCCCCGGAAACCGGCCGCGCGCTCGAGCGCAAGCTGGCCGCCGAACAGGACGCGGGCGTCGCCGCGCACGGCGGCCACGCGTTCGGCGCCGCATTGCGCGACCCGCAGATCTGGCTCGCGATCTTCGTGTACTTCTGCCACCAGTTGACCATCTACACGGTGATCTTCTTCCTGCCGGGCATCATCGGCGCGTCGGGACGTCTGTCGCCGGTCGCGGTCGGATTGCTGACGTCGCTGCCCTGGCTCGCCGCCGCACTCGGGGCCGGGACGCTGCCGCGCTTCGCACGCGAGTCGCGGCATTCGCGGCGGATGCTGTGCGCGGGGCTCGCGATCATGGCGGCCGGGATGGTCGGCGCCGCGCATGCGTCACCGTTGGCGGGCCTGCTCTGCGTGTGCGTGTCCGCGTCGATGTTCTTCGTCGTGCAGTCGATCGTGTTCACGTTTCCGGCGTCGCGGCTCGCCGGCAGTGCGCTGGCCGGTGGGCTCGGGCTCGTGAATACGTGCGGGTTGCTCGGCGGCTTCGTCGGGCCCACCGTCGTCGGCGCGATCGAACAGGCGACCGGCAATGCAAAGAACGGGCTGACGCTGCTGGCGGCCGCGCTCGTCGTCGCGGCATTCGCGAGCCTCGCGTTGCGTCACGGGCACGAGCGCGCCGACGTGCGGTCGCGCGGCTGAAAGGCAGGCCGGAATCAGACCGGCGTGGGACGGGCTCCGCCCCGCCCGCCTCACGCCGTCAGAACAGATACATCCCCGCGACGAACACGACGCCCGAGAACAGCAGCGTCGTCACGCAGTACCCCATGATGTCGCGCACCCCGAGCCCGGCAATCGCCAGCGCGGGCAGCGCCCAGAACGGCTGCGCCATGTTGGTCCAGGCCTCGCCGTACGCGATCGCCATCGCCGCCTTGCCGAGATCGGCACCGAGCGCCTGAGCCGCCGGCATCACGAACGGGCCCTGCACGACCCAGTGGCCGCCGCCCGACGGCACCGCGAAATTGATCACGGCCGAACTCAGGAACGCGAGCAGCGGGAACGTATGCACGTTCGCGATATCGACGAACCACTTCGTGATCACGCCCGCGAGCCCCGAATGATCCATCAGCGCCTGGATGCCCGCGTAGAACGGGAACTGGATCATGATCCCCGACGCGCCGCGCGCCGCACCGGCCACCGCGCGCGCATAGGCCATCGGCGTACGGTGCAGCAGGATGCCGGCCGCGAGGAACGCGAGGTTCACGGTGTCGATGTCGAGTGCGAAGCCCTTCTGCACGAACTTCAGCACGAGGAACGCCGCACACAGCGCCGCGACGAACACCGACAACGCACGGCTCTCCTCCATCCGCTCCGCGAACGTCGCGTCGGGCCCGAGCTGGCGCTCGACGCTCGGCGGTTCGGCCAGCAGCGCCGGATCGACGCTGACCACGTCGCCCGGCTTCGGCATCATCAGGCGCGCGAGGAACGGCAGCATCACGATCAGGCCGATCGTGATGAACGCGTTGTAACCGGTGAAAATCGTCTGCGACACGGGAATCAGCCCGATGGTCTTTTCCATCGGGTTGCCCTTCGTCGCCGCGACGAGCGGGACCGAACCCGACAATCCGCCGTGCCAGCTCAGGAAGCCCATGTACGCGGACGCGACGAGCAGCCGGTAATCGCTGCCGGCCACGCGACGCGCCACTTCGCGCGCGAGCATCGCGCCGAGCACGAGGCCGAAGCCCCAGTTGATCGCGCACGCGAGCGCGCCGACGAACGCGACGAGCATCACGCCCTGCCCCGGCGTACGCGCGGTGCTCGCGAGCGCGACGAGCATGCGCTTCACGGGCGGCGAACTCGCGAGCGCGTGACCGGTGACGAGAATCATCACCATCTGCATCGAGAACGCGAGCAGGTTCCAGAAACCCGAACCCCACATCGTCGTGAGTTGGGCAGGCGTATTCGGCGTGAGGCCGAACGCGAGCGCGAACGTGACGATCGTCAGCAGGATCGCGAAAATCAACGGGTCGGGCAACACGCGGTGAACCACCTGCGTGAAAAAGCGGGAAATGCGCTGGATCAACTTGAGCTCCTCGTTTCCTGATAGGGACGTCCGCGCGTGTCGTTGTGGGTTGATGCGCGGAAACGCGCGGATTCTTGCATAGAACCGGCGGGCGCGCTTTGGCATGCGCGGGGCCGCGATCGCGCGGCGGTACCGACAGGGAAACAGGAACAAGTGGCGGGACGGGCTTGAGCCGCTTCGCAGCCGTGATCAGTGCATCGCGTTCGTCACACCGCCCAGCGCCCGCGCTCCGTCGCCTCGACCATCATGCCGAGTGTGAGCGACCGGCCACCCAGGATTTCCCGCGCCTTGTTGCTGAACGGCGATCTGACGACCGTGGCAAGGAACGAACCGATGCCGAGCTTCGCCGACGGGTAGTAATCGTGGATGTCGAACATGGACAAGTCGACGTCAAACGTCATGGCCCATCGCCGGACGAACGCATCGATGTGCTCCGGCTCCATATCGAGATCGTGATAGAGGTCTGTGTCCCGCATCAGTTCGATTCGATCGACTGGCAACTTGCCGATATCGGTCGCAATGAACGCTTCGAGGTTTTTCCACGCGTCAGCCATACAAACGATCCTCGGGCTTCACGATGCTGTTGTACGTGCCGATCGCGCGATAAGTGATCAGCGAGATATCCGTTGCCAGGAGTACCCAACCTGCTCCTGAAATGGCGCGCCCGACATTTGAACGAGCGGAAAAGGCTATCGTGAACGACTCGGGAGGGACAACCGCCCCATGGAAGCAAAGGCTGTCGCAAGCGTGCATTCCGACGCAAGCGATCGACCGGATATCGTTCCTTTAATGCGGCTCCACGCTTGCACTTCTGATCGTGACAGCTTCGTCGTGCAGCACGGGTCCTCGCGGCAATGGCTTGCCCTGGAACGGATACAAATCGTCAATTTTCGGTGACCCGTTGGCGACAAAAGCGCAAACGTCGTTCGCTTCCTGGCTGCATGTGCGCATTAACGCATCGCCGCCGCACGCTCCTTGACCACCTCCATCGCCTTCGCCCGCCCCTCACTCCACCGCTGCGCCACCCGATACGCGACAAGCGACCCGGCCACGGCAAACAGCATCGGCACGAGGCTGTCGTGATCCGCGCGGGTGAACTCGAGCAGCAGCACGACCGCCGTGATCGGCATCTGCATCGACGCGGCGAGAAACGCGGTTGCACCGACGAGCGCGCAGGCACCGATCGATGCACCCGGCCACACGAGGCTCCACAGCCCGCCGAGCACGACGCCGAGCAGCGCGCCGTTCGCGAGGCCCGGCGTCAGCAGGCCGCCTTCCGCGCCGGCCCGCAGGCTGCCGGCCTCGATCAGCACCTTCAGCACGAGCAGCGCAGCGGCGAGGCCGATCGTCAGCGTGCCGTCGAAACCCAGCGACGCCGGGCCCTTGCCGTTGCCGAGCAGTTGCGGCAAACGCATCGCGAGCACGCCGATCACCGCAAAGTTGAGCAGCGCGAGCACGGGCAGCCGCCCGTCCTTCGGCGCGTTCGCCCGGGCGCGCGTCGTGAGCCGCACGAAACCAAATGCGGCGAAGCCGAACAGCGGCCCGCAGACGATCGACCATGCCACCAGCGGCGTGCTCAGCACGAACGGCGGCACCGTGTACTGGTGTTCGTTGCCGAGGCCGATCCACGCAACGGCCGCCGCGATCGCCGACGTCGCGACCGCCACGACCAGCGCACGCAGTTCGAACGTGCCGAGCAGCACTTCGAGCACGAAGATCGCGCCGCCGAGCGGCACGTTATAGACGGCCGCGAGGCCCGCGCCCGCACCGCACGCGACCATCAGCCGGCAATCGTCGGGAGTGAGCCCCGCACGATGCGCAAGCTGCCCCGCCAGCAGCGATCCGATCTCGCGCGGAGCGACTTCGCGGCCGAGCGGCGAGCCGAGCGCGACGGTGACGATCTGCAGCAGCGCGTGAATCGTCGTGCTGACGACCGGCATCCGCGGATCGGCCGCGCGCACCGCGCGGCGGATGCTGACGAGCGGCCGGCCATACCGGTACAGCGCCCACCAGCCGCCGCCGGCGACGATCCCGCAGACGATCAGCACCGCGAGCCGGCGCAGAGGATCGGCGCCGGTCACGCCGGTGAGGAAGCTTTCGGTGCCGATCACGTGCGCGATGCTGTAGCCGAACGCGACGTGCTGGATCGCATGCAGCAGCAGCGCGAGCAGCATGCCGCCGAGACCCGCGCCGGCGCCGGTCAGGATCGTGACGACGGCCATGCGCGCGAACGGGCTGGCGGCCGGCGAAGGGGATGCGGGAGCGGACGGGAGATCGGGGCGCATGGGGTTCGCGAATGGGATCGAAAAAGACGGCGCGCAACACGCACGCCGTCGTCAGGTCCGCATCGTAGGCCGGCGACAATCATGAGACAAACGTATTTTTCGAATCGACTCATGCGTTTGAAGAATAGACAAAGACCGGCGGGTCGAGACAGCCCGAAGTTCACCGCCCGCTTCAATGCGGATACGTGATGCGTTCCGGTTCACGCCGCGGGATCGCCTTCCCGTTGCGGCGAATTCGTGAGAACGGCCGCGTGCTTCGAGTCGGCAGGTCGCGCGATCCGGTTGACGAGCCTGGATGAAGCGCGTCGACGTGTGCACGCGTCCGCGTTTGTACGCGAGTGCTGCCGGTCGTGAGCGTAGGCTCAGGCGAGCCACTCTCCGCGCGCCAGTCGCACCGATCCACCGCCGCGCCACGCCCCGCTCATGTTGCAACGACGCGACAGCACGCCCGCGACGGAGGGATATCGCCCGCGTGCGACCGTGCAAAAACCACCACCGTCACGCGCGCACCGCGCGTCGTGTCAGTTTTGTGAACGACTCTTGCCCGATCCGGAAAGGTGCGCTCGCGGCCCCCGGCGGCCTTGCGCGCGGGTTGCGTTCCTATACTTGCGCCGAACTTTTGTTCCCCTCCCACACGCAGGAGCCTCACTTGAAAAAAACCCTCGTCGCCGGCGCATGCACCGCCACGCTGTTCGCCCCGCTCGCTCACGCACAGAGCTCGGTCACGCTGTACGGCCTGATCGATGCCGGCATCGTCTACACCAACAACGCCAACGGCGCGTCGCTGTGGCGCCTGAACAGCGGCACCGTCAACGGCAGCCGCCTCGGGTTTCGCGGCACCGAGGATCTCGGCGGCGGCCTGAAGGCGCTGTTCGTGCTCGAGAACGGCTTCAACGTGAACAACGGCGGGCTCGGGCAGGACGGCAAGCTGTTCGGCCGCCACGCGTACGTCGGCCTGAGCCAGAGCGGCTATGGCACGCTGACGCTCGGCCGCCAGTACGACACGATGGTCGATTTCGTCGCGCCGCTGTCCGCCACGGCCGGCGACCTCGGCGACACGAGCTTCGCGCATCCGTTCGACAACGACAACCTGAACCACTCGCTGCGCATCAACAACGCGGTCAAGTACACGAGCGAGACGTATGCGGGCTTCAAGGTCGGCGCGATGTACGCGTTCTCGAACGCGACCAGCTTCGGCGCGAACCGTGCATACAGCGTCGCGGCGAGCTACACGAACGGCCCGCTGAAGCTGGCCGGCGCGTACCTGCAGATGAACGGCACGAAAGGCTCGACGAGCGCGAGCCCGGGCGCGACCGACGCGGCCGAAGCGAAGAGCCTGAACCAGGGCGGCTGGTCGATCGGCTCGGACCGCATGCGTTCGTACGGCGGCGGCATCAGCTACGGGTTCGGCCCGGCCACCGTCGGCTTCGTCTATACGCGCTCGCAGTACGACAACACGGGCTCGTTTGGCTCGACCGGCCAGGTCGCGTTCAACAACTACGACGTGAACGTGCGCTATGCGGTGACGCCGGCCGTCAGCCTCGGCGCGGCCTACGTGTACACGGACGCCAGCGTGTCGAACCCCGACAGCAGGCACGGCACCGATCCGAAGTGGCACCAGGTCGACCTGCAGGCCGTCTACAAGCTGTCGCGCCGCACGGACGTCTACGCGGAAGCGATGTATCAGCACGCATCGGGCCGCGGCTACCAGGCGTTCATCGACGGCTCGGGCGGCGCATCGAGCACCGCGAACCAGATCGTCGGCACGATCGGCATGCGCACGCGCTTCTGATCGACGCAATGCATCGCCGCCCGACGCTCACGCACCTGCGTTCGCATGCGGGTTCGTTCGCGGCGGGCGGCGCATCAATGTTGTTCCATCTGGAAGGCAGCCTGCCTGGAATCGGGGTTTTTACGCGCTCGGGCGCTGCGTAGACTGCCAGCGAAGGTCGGGGGCACGCATCGCGCGTCGCGCCGGCCACCTACCCCGTACCCAGGAGAACCTCGTGAAATCGCTCGTCGTTACCGCCGCCGCTGCCGTCCTGCTCGCTGCACCGGCCCTGTCGTTCGCCCAGTCGGCAAAGTCGCCCGTCACGCGCGCGCAAGTGCTGCAGGAGCTGATCGACCTCGAATCGGTCGGCTACAACCCGGCGCGCGGCGAATCCATCAACTATCCGGACGACATCCTGGCGGCACAGGAGCGGCTCCACGAAAAACGCCTCGCGCAACAGAAGGCCGCGCACGCCGCATACGGCCCTGCCGGCGAGCCGGCAACGGAATCGGGCGCGGCGGCAAAGCCCGCGCTGTAACGTCATGACGATGCGCCGCGCCCACGGGGACGATGTACCGTGGGCGCGGCGAGTCGCGTTGGCGTGATTGGCGAAATTCGCGTGAAGAGAAGCAGCCGGCTGAAAAGAAGAAGCCGGCGATACGGCGATACGCCGATATGCGTCGGCCGCTCAGGCGGCCTGCGGTTCGCGGTCGATCGCGTTCAGCATCTCGACGTCGCGCGCGATCATCCCCGGCACCTGCGCACGCAGCATCTCGACCCACGTCCGCACCTTCGCATCGACGAAGCGGCGCGACGGATACAGCGCGTACACATTCATCTTCTGCAGGATGTGCGCGGGCAGCACGCGCACGAGCGTGCCGTCGCGCAGCGCGTCGATCGCCGAGTAAAGCGGCAGCATGCCGATCCCGATGCCGTCGCGGATCGCGAGCGCGAGCGATTCGGCCGTATTGGTCTGCACCGGCCCCGCGACGTGGATCTGCTCGACGCCCTCGGGCCCTTCGAGCACCCATTCGTGCGTCGGGAACGCCGGCGTGCACAGCGTCAGGCACGCGTGCGCGGCGAGATCCTGCGGACGGGTCGGCGCGCCGTGGCGTTTCACGTAGTCGGGCGACGCGCACAGGATGCTGAAGGTCGAGCCGAGCAGGTGCGACACGAGTTCCGAATCGGGAAGCGACGACGCGGTCACGACGGCCATGTCGCTCGTCCCGTCGAACAGGTCGGGCATGCGCTGCGACAGCGACAGCTCGATCGACACGTCCGGAAACTGCGCGTGATAGCGCGTCAGTGCGGGCAATACATAGTGATGGCCGACGCTCGCGAAGCTGTGCATGCGCAGCACGCCGGCCGGCCGTTCGTGCGCGCAGCTCGCTTCTTCTTCCGCGCGGTCGACGTCGGCGAGGATCTGGCGGCAGCGCCGCAGATAGCTTTCGCCGGCCGACGTGAGCGCGAGGCGGCGCGTCGAACGATTCATCAGACGGGTACGCAGGCGCGCCTCGAGCTCCGACACCGCGCGCGACATCGCACCCGTCGTCGAATTCAGCGATTGCGCGGCGGCAGTGAAACTGCCCGTCTCGACGACACGCGAAAACACCCGCATGTTTTGTAGGGTATCCATTCCTGTGAGCAACCTGTAGCGGAGCCGCTATTTTCCTCCACTGGATGCGACAGATTGTTACTCCGGCTGCAACTATCGTTTCCCGGCAGCTGCGTTAATGCGCGGGCGCCGCGCTCCTACAATCGGCGCCTCATCAGTCGAACGGACCCGTTCGGACGTGCCGTGCACCTCGCCGGCCCCGTACCGGCCCCCTCTTTTCATGAAGCCACAACCTGCGATCGAGCGACCTTCCATCGAACCGGCACGATGGAGAGCATGGCTCGATCCACTCGGCGACGCGGCACGCGACTGGGCCGCGAGCGACGGGCTGATCTGGCTGCACCTCGCGAAAACCGTGTTCGCGGCGCTGCTTGCGATGGGCATCGCGATGCGCCTGGAGATGTCGCAGCCGCGCACCGCGATGACGACCGTGTTCGTGCTGATGCAGCCGCTGTCGGGAATGGTGTTCGCGAAGAGTTTCTACCGCGTGCTCGGCACGGCGGCCGGTCTCGTCGCCGCGCTCGCGCTCGGCGGGCTGTTCGCGCAGCAGCCCGAGCTGTACATGGCCGGCATCACGCTGTGGATCGGCAGTTGCATCGCGCTCGCGGTGCGCAACCGCCACTTCCGCTGGTACGGCTTCGTGCTCGCCGGCTATACGGCCGCGCTGATCGGCCTGCCGGCCGTGATGACGCCGCAGACGCTGTTCCAGTCCGCGCTCACGCGCGCCGCGGAAGTCGCGCTCGGCATCGCCTGCTCGGGCGCGGTCAGCGCGCTGATCCTGCCGCTCAGCTCCGCGAAGGCGCTGATGCGCTCGCTGGGCACCCGCCATGCGACGTTCGCGGCGTTCACGGCCGGCGCACTCGCGGGCGATGTCGCGCGCGGCGATTTCGAGCGGCGCTTCGCGGATTTCGTCGACGACATCGTCGGCTTCGAGGCCAATCGCGCGTTCGCGTCGTTCGAGGATCCGCACATTCGCGCGCGCAGCCGCCGGCTCGCGCGGCTGAACAGCGAGTTCATGAACGCGTGCACGCGGCTGCATGCGCTGCACCAGCTCGTCAAGCGGCTGCGCGCGAACGGCTCGGACGCGGTGCTCGATGCGCTCGCGCCGCATGTCGATGCGCTCGCGCAGCGTTTCGCCGCGCTGCGCGACGAGCGGCAACGCGGCATCGCGCCGGCCGCCGGTGCACTGCTCGATCTGCGCCGCTTCCACAGCGCGTTGCCGAAAGCCGCGCGCGCCTCGAGGCGAAACATCGAGGAACATGCGCCCGGCGGCCTGCTCGACTTCGATACCGCGATCGAGCTGCTGTACCGCTTCATCGGCGAATACCTCGGCTACGCCGACACCTATGCGTCGCTCGATCAGGACGACCATGCGTTCGAGCGCTCGGTCACGCATTACGCGGTGAAGACCAATACGTTCTTCGTCGGCTTCGCGTTCCTGCGCACGGTCGTCGCCGTCGGTGCGATGAGCGTGTTCTGGATCGCCTCCGAATGGCCAAGCGGCCCGCTTGCCGTGACCGCCACCGCGATCGCGTGCGCGCTCAGCTCGACGTCGCCGCGTGCGCCGAAGTTCGTGGCGCAGATGAGCGTCGGCGCGGCGTTCGCGAGCGCCGTCGGCTACCTGTTCCTGTGCTACGTGTATCCGAACATCGACGGCTTTCCGCTGCTGTGCGCGGCGCTCGCGCCGGTGCTCGGCGTCGGCGCGTTTCTCGCGATGCGGCCGGGACTGTCCGGCTACGGAATCGGCTTCGCGGTGTTCTTCTGCCTGCTCGCCGGCCCCGACAACGCGATCGCGTATACGCCCGAGGTGCTGATCAACAACGGCCTGGCCGTCGTCATCGCGATGCTCGCGTGCTCGCTCGTGTTCGCGGTCGTGTTCCCGACTCACATGCCGTGGCTCACCGGCCGCATCGCGCACGACCTGCGCCGCCAGGTCACGCTGGCGTGCGACGGCGCGCCGGACGGCCTCGCGCAGCGTTTCCAGTCGAGCACCCACGACCTGATGGCGCAACTGCGCACGCTGCTCGTGCGGCGCACGCGGCAGCATCGCGACGCGCTGCGCTGGATGCTGTCGACGCTCGAAGTCGGCCACGCGGTGATCGACCTGCGCGACGAAATGAACGCGTTCCGCGCATCGAAACCGCCGCAGACGCTGCGCTGGACCGGCTCGGTCGACGCGGTGCTGCACGAGCTGCCGCGCTTCTTCGACGATCCGACGCCCGGCCATCACGCACGCACGCTGAAATCGGTGAATCTCGCGATCCGCGCCGCGCAGCACGCGCTGCAGGCGTGGTATGCGGTGCCCAACGAACGGCATCGCATGCAGCGCATCGTCGGCTGCCTGCACTTCATGCGCAGCGCGCTGCTGGACAAGGACGCGCCGTTCAACCGGCATCGCCATTGATGCCATCGATGCCATTGATGCCATCGATGCCCGTGACGATCGGTGCGTGCGCAACGGGATCCTTGTTCCGGATGGAAATATGCTCTACAGGCGCGGTGATTAATCTTTAAGCAGTGCGAGCCTATAGTTTCCTCACTGCCAGCGAGACTGGCACTCACCCAGGAGAAACCGAAATGAAGCCGCTGCACCTCGCCCTCGTTGCCCTGTCGCTCACCGCTGCTGTCGCTCACGCACAGCCGGCACCGGCAGACGCCGCTCAGCAACAGGCGAACCGCGTCGAAACCGTGAAGGCCGCCGGCCGCGTCGATCGTACGCAATCGAAGCAGGAAGACCCGAACGCCTGCGTCGGCCCCGTCAGCTTCTGCAACATCTACTTCGGCAGTTGAGCATGACGCCGCGTCGTCACGGCCAGGCCCGCACCGCCCGCATGACCTGCGCGGGCGAGCGGCGGCCCGGCCGATCGCGGCCCGGCCGATCGCCGCATCGCCGCTCCACCCCACGCCGCTTCGATTGAAGCGGCGCATGCCGTTTCAGGCGCCGCGTCCCGGCCGCCAGCCCACCTCGCGCAACGCATCCAGCAAGCGCGCCTGCCCCAGCCCTTCGACCCGCGCACCGCGCGACTCGACGTCGCCGCCCGCGACGAGCGCGTTCACGATCGCTTCCTCCACCGCTTCCGCCGCCGCGACGAACAACGCGGAAATATGGTCGTTGTTGACCATCTTCACGCCGGTGGTCGGCGCACCCTTGCTGCCGTAGTTCGCCACCGGCAGGCCGTCGTTGCCCGTTGCGAACGCAAGGAAGATGTCGCCGCTCGAATCCTCGGTGCCGCCGCCGACCCGCGCGAGCCCGACGCTGGCACGCTGCGCGAGCCGCGTGCATTGGTGGGGCAGCAACGGCGCGTCGGTCGCGATCGTCACGACGATCGAGCCCATCCCGGCCTCGCCCTGGGCGTCCGGCGCACGGAACGGCGAAGGCACGTGCCGCAGCACTTCGCCGACCGGATAGCCGGCCACGCGCAGCATCTCGCGCACGCCGTAGTTCGCCTGGACGAGCGCGCCGACGGTCCAGCCGCCCGCATCGGCCGCGAGCACGCGCGACGCGGTGCCGATGCCGCCCTTGAACTCGTGGCAGATCATGCCCGTGCCGCCGCCCACGCCGCCTTCGGCAACCGGGCCCGTCTGCGCGACGGCCAGCGCGCGCTGCACATGCGCGGCGCTCACGTGCTGCCCCCAGATGTCGTTCAGCAGGCCGTCATAGGTTTCCATCACGACCGGCATGCACCAGTACACGCGGCCCGCCGCCGCTTCGCGTTCGTTCGCGACGAGTGCATCGCGCACCGCGCCGACGCTGTGCGTGTTCGTATAGGCGATCGGCGTGGTGAGCAGCCCGGCTTCGCGGATCCATTCGAGCCCCGTTGCATCGCCGTTGCCGTTCAGCACGTGCACGCCCGCGAAACAGGGCGAATCGTGCGCGGCGCCCGCGCGCGGCTCGATGACGGTGACGCCGGTGCGGATCGATGCGTCGCCGTTCTCCTCGTTCAGCGTGCAATGTCCGACCCGCACGCCCGGAACGTCCGTGATCGCGTTGAAGCGGCCCGGTGTGCCGAGTCCGATGCGGATGCCGAGTTCCCTCGTGCGCATGATGCAGTTCCTCCAGTCTTTCAGTGGTTCGGTATATCGGTGTCGCATGGTGTCGATCCGTCGCTCAGAGCGCGCGGAATGCCTCGCTGTGTCGCGCCCACACCCCGTACATCACGAGTGCGGCGACCAGCAGCCCACCGATGATGATCAGGTCGGTCGGCTTCGTTGCCGTCGCCAGCGTCGTGTAGAGCGTGTACGCGGCACCCGCCACCGCGACGAGCGGCGTCACGGGCCACAACGGCATCCGGTAATGATGCTCGACGTCGCGGCGCACGAACCGGCTCGCGAGCGCGGCCAGCCCGACGACCAGGTAGATCAGCAGCAGCAGGTCGACCGTGAACGCGGTCAGCTCGTCGAGGCTCGACACGAACACGAGCCCCGCCGACGGCACCGCCAGCGCGATCGTCGCGAGCCACGGCGATTCGAGACGCGGGTGGATCGTCGAGAAGGCACGGTTGCAGGTGCGCGACCAGAGCGCGTGCCGGCCGCTGCTGTACAGCAGCCGGCCCATCGTGATCACGATCGCGATGATCGCGTTGAACACCGACAGGAATATCCCGCCGCTGACCACGCGTGACACGGCCGGGTTGCTGAGCGAACGCACGACATAGCCGATCGGGTCGGCACTCTTCGTCAGCTCGGTCAGCGACGGCGCGCCGAGCACGATCGCGGTGAGCGGAATCAGTTCGACGACGAGGATCACGAGCAGCGAGTAGATCACCGCCTTCGCGACGTTGCGGTTGCCGCCGCGCAGGTCTTCCGCGAGATACGCGGCCGATCCGAAGCCGTTGTAGCAGAAGATCGCCGTGCCGATCGCCGGAACGATCGCGGCCAGCGTCGCGGGCACGAGCGCGTTGCCGCTCGCGACGACCGGCGCGACCAGCGCGTCGGCGCCGCGATGCGGGGAACCGAAGCCGAGGCCCGCGATCAGCATCAGCACGCCGATCTCGACCACCAGGAACGCACCCGTGATCCACGCGTTCGTCTTGATGTTCAGCATGCCGAGCAGGTAGCTGAGCAGCACGATCGTCAACGCGACCGACTGGTTGCTGAAGTGCGTGCCGAGCGCATTGTTCAGGTAAGGCGCGGCGCCGCTCGCGAGCACGGCCGGGATGAACACGCTGACGGACAGCACCGTGATGAAGGTCAGGTAGCCGGGCAGCGTGCCGAACACGCGCTTGGCCATCACGTACTCGCCGCCCGCGCTGCGGTGCGCGGCGCTGAGTTCCGCGTAGCAGAGCGCGAACGCGAGCGCGAGCACGCCGCCGAGCACGAACGACAGCACGGCGCCGCTGCCGGCCTGCTGGATCGCGAACGGCGCGATCACGAAGATCGAGCTGGCCGGGGTCACGCCCGATACGGTGATCATCACCGCATCGCGCACGCTGAGCGTCTGCGACAGCGCGCGCGGCGCGTCCTCCGTTGCAGGCGCCGCTTGCAGCGTGCCCGTCGATTCCGACATCATCGCCATTTCGTTTCTCCTGTTCCGCGCATTTTTGAACGCCCATACTCGGGCCCGACTGATTGCGTGGCAGTCTAGGAAGCCAATTTCAGGACTGCTATTCCCCCTTCGTGTTACGCCCTTCCGGTGGTGGTATGGATCGTCTCTTTTCCGAAATCGCGATGCACCAGGCGCTCGGCCGCGCAATCGATCATCTCGGCCAGCCGCGCTTCTGGCGCTTCCTGGTGCTGCTGCTCAATGAAATGGTGCCGTTCGACAACGCGCTCGCGACCGCGATCGGCCCCGACGGGGTGCCGCTCGTGCTCGAGGAATACGACACGGGCGGCACCGATGCCGCGTCGCCCGTGCCGCTCTACCTGAACGGCGTGTATCTGCTCGACCCGTTCCTGCAGGCCGCGCACGACGGGCTCGCCGACGGCTGTTACCGGCTCGAGGAAGTCGCGCCCGACCTGTTCCGGCAGAGCGAGTATTTCCTCAGCTATTTCCGCGACGCGGTGGGCGACGACGAGATCCAGATCCTCGTGCGGCCGAGCGCCGACATGCTGCTGTCGCTGTCGCTCGGCGCGGGCACGCGTTTCGACGTCGAGCCGCTCGGCAAGCTGACGGCCGCGATGCCGTGGGTGCTCGCGGCGATCCGGCAGCACTGGCGGCTGGTGGGCGACGCGGCACGCGCGACGCCCGACGCCGATCTCGGCGCGCGGGTCGAGCAGGCACTCGCCCGCTTCGGCGCGGGCGTGCTGACCGATCGTGAAATGTCGATCGCGAGAATGGTGCTGCGCGGCAACTCGTCGAAGGCGATCGCCGAGCGGCTCGCGATTTCGCCGGAAACGGTGAAGGTGCACCGGCGGCACCTGTACGCGAAGCTCGGGATTTCTTCGCAGCCCGAGCTGTTCTCGCGCTTCATCCAGGCGCTGGGGGAAAACGCGGCCGGATGACCGCCCCGATCCGGACGGATGGCAACCGGCGGTCTTCACGTTCCTGCCGGAACCCGGCGCCACGGAGGGGAATGCCGGCGGCGCAGCGTCCGACATGCGAGATTCAATGGAACGAACGGTTCTTTTTCGTATGCGTTGCCGCGGCGGCGCTGAGCGGCCTGCTGTTGCTGTTGCTGTTGCTGCTGCTGCTGCTGCTGTTGCGACCGAAGGACAGGCAGGCGGCGAACGTCGAGCCGCCGCCGGCTGCGCGATAGCCGGCGCGCGAACGCCGCGCGATGCCGCTCACCCGGTTTTCGGGCAGCGGCACGCGCATGCGCGGCTCCCGGCTACCGCCACTTCGCGCCGAGTTGCGCGAGCCCGGCGTTCCGGAGATCGTCCGGCAACATCACCACGCGGAACTCGCAGTCGGCATTCAGCATCAGGAACCACGGCTCCGCGAGCGCGGGAATCTGCGACGGGTCATCCACGTTGACGATCGCGACCGCCCCGCGACCGCCACCTTGCTCCGTGAAATACACGGCCTCCGGCTTGACCGCTTCGAGTATTCGCGAGATCACGTCGCCGACGCTGCCGTCCCGCACCAGCGTGTTGAACGGCTCGTGTGGGATTCGTATGTTGAGAAGCATGCGCATGACCATCCTCCTTGGGCACCACCCGGCCTGGGCCCTTCAAGCATAGGTGCTGCGCGATGCCGCGCCAGTGGCGCCGAAAACGATTGCCGGCACGCCTTCACATTCCGACGATTCGACGACACCGCATCGCGCGCACGGTGTGCGCTCGCGCGATGCCGGCCCCGTCGAATCGGCCGCTCATGTCTCCATCATTCGGAGACCGTATCGGCCGCCAGCCCGGTCGGCGCGATCGCCAGATGCAACGCCTGCCGCGGTCGCAGCGTCACGTTCAGCACCGCGCGCGGCGGCGCCATGCCGGGCGGCACCGACAGCACGTAGCGCTGCAGGACCATGGCGGCCACGACTGTCATCTCCGTCATCGCCAGATGCTGCCCGAGGCACACGCGCGGGCCCGTGCCGAACGGCATCCAGGCGCCGCGCGGCAGCGCCGGCGCATCGTCGGCGAAGCGTTCGGGGCGGAACGTATCGGGCTCGGGAAACCATCGAGGATCGCGCTGCATCAGTTGCAGCGGCAGCATGAACAGCGTGCGCGCGGGAAACTGCCACGCGCCCAGCGCGATCGGCCGCGCTGCGCGACGGCTGATCAGGATCGGCGCGGACGGGTACAGGCGCAGCGTTTCGTCGAGCGTCTGCGACAGGTAACGCAACGACGTGCGCGTCTCCGAGGACGGCGCACGACCGCCCAGCACGCGGGACACCTCGTCGCGCGCGGCGGCTTGCACGGCCGGATTCGCGGCCATGCACCATGCCCACCAGGTCAGCGCCCCGGCGGTCGTCTCGTGGCCGGCCAGGAACGCCGTCACGCATTCGTCGTGCACGGCCCGCAGCGGCCATTTCCGCGCATCGGCCCGATGCAGCCGCAACAGGCGTGACAGCAGATCGTCGGGCCAGGTACGCTCGGGCCGGTCGAGGCGCGCATGCAGCTGCCGGTCGATCACCCCTTTCAGCACCGCCATCGCGCGTGCCGTGCGGCGCTTCCACGGCACCCAGCTCGGCGTGTTCACCGGCTGGTAGAACGCCGCGTTCGCCGCGGCGCTCACCACGCGCACCGCCTCTTCGGCCGCGCGCGCATCGCCGCCGATCGTATCGGAGAACATCGTGCGCATGATCACGTCCATCGCCAGCGACGTCAGCGCGCTTTCGATCGGCCACTCCGGATCATGCGCGGGCCATTGCGCGAGCGCATGACCGGCCGTCGCCGCGATCGCCGGAACGAACGCCTGAACCGGCTTCGGCATGAAGCCGGGCTGCAGCGCCTGCCGCTTGTCGCGCCACGCATCGCCCTCGGCGACCAGCACGCTTTGGCCGTGGACCTCCGCGAAGACGCGGATGGCGCGCTCCCAGCGCCCGAGCGCATCGTGGTGCGTGACCAGCAGCTCGCGCACGAGCGCCGGATCGGTCACGACCACGGCATGCTCGGGCCACACGCGCAAGTGCACGACGTCGCCATAGGTGCGCTGCCAGTCGCCAAGCGCGCCGATCAGGTCGCGCGACATCGTGCGCAGCAACCCCCAACCCGTCAGGGCGGCGGGCGGCCCCGGCGGCCATACGCCGGGCGGGTGAAGCACGGGCGCCGCCGCAGCGGTGCCCGCGTGGAATGGACATTGGGAAGAGGATCGTGTGTTCATGTGCCGGATTCTCCGCATCGGTGCGGCGGCGGTCTTGAACGCAAACGACATCGACACGCGTTGGCCCCGTCCCTATACTGCGGCGTCATGTTCTCCGGCCCGCCATCGATTCCGCTGTCATGTCCCGATCCGCTTGCCCGCGCGCCTCGCGTCGCGGGCGGCGGGCGGCTGCCGCATGCGCGGCTGCATCCCGCGCCTGCCGCGCTGCAGGGCGCGGTGGTCGCGATCGTTCTGTGCGACTCGCGCGGCGTCGCGTCGAGCGACGCGCAACGGCTTTCGCATTTTCCGGCCACGCCGCTCGTCTGCGTGTCGTGGTACCGGGATCTCGACGTGGGCTTCATCGAGTCCGCCCCCGACGGCCCGCGGTGGCGCCCCTTCGGCGCGGCGGCGACGCTGTCGGGCAGCCATTCGTCTCCCACCGTCGCGTGGGCGCCGACGGGCGGGCTGATCGGCATGATCTGTTTCACCGCCGACGCCGCGCGGACGTTGTTCGGCATCGCGCTGCCGGACATCCACGACCGCGTGCTCGATGCCCACGCGTGCCTCGGCCGCGACTGGCACCCGCTGCTCGATGCACTGCTCGGCGCCGATGGCGACGCTGATGTGCTGGCGGCGATCGATCGTCATCTCGCGCCTCGCTGGCGGGCGCTGCGGCCCGCGACGCCGCTGTCTTCGCTTCGCAATGCGGGGCGCAGCTGGGTCGAGCGTCTGGCGCTGCAGGCACGCGAGTGGCGCGGCACGCACAGCCCGCGCCAGGTCGAACGGCGCATCAAGACCTACAGCGGCCGATCGCTGCGCGAATGGCAGGCGCTCGTCAGGACGGAAAGCGCGTTCTTCGCGGCGCGCGACCGGTTCGAAGCCGGCACCGCGTTCAACTGGGCGACGCTCGCGCTCGACGAAGGATTCGCCGACCAGGCGCACCTGAGCCGCGAGGTCAAGCGCATCACGGGATTCTCGCCGAGCGAATTCACGCAGCGCTTCATCGAAGACGAATCGTTCTGGATGTACCGGCTGTGGGTGTGACGCACGGCGGCGTCACGGCCCGGCCTCGCGAATGGCGCCATACATTCCAAGAGTAGAATGTTGGGCATTGACAGGCGCCATGCCTGCCCCGCCCGGTCACCCCGCCACCCGCACCATTCCAGGAGCCCGTGATTGAACCCGTCGTCGCCCGCCGAACGCAAAGGGGTCGCCCTTTATGCGCGGATTGCCAGCCTGCTTCGCGGACGAATCCATCAAGGCGAGTGGAAGCGCGGCGACCAGTTGCCGCCGATTCCCGAGCTGTGCGCGTTCTATCGGGCGGGCACGATCACGGTGCGCCAGGCGCTGGCCGAACTGAGCGCCGAAGGGCTCGTGAGCAGTGCCCGCGGGCGCGGCACGTTCGTCACGGCCGATGTCCTCTCTCCCCCGGATAACCCGGCGCTGCGCGCCGCGATCAACGATCCGCTGCAACTCGCACCCGGCCAGACCCTGCGCGTGCTGCTGCGCGAAGCCGTGACCGCGCTGCCCGCCGCGTTGCAGACGGGCCAACCCATGCGCGCCGCCTACATGCGGATCCGCACGCTTCAGCTGCACGACGGCGCGCCTTACGGCGTGATGGACAGCTACGTCGCGCGGGAAACCTACGACCGGTTTCCGAAGGGCAGCGACGCGCGGCGCAAGGTCGGCTATCTCGTCCGTCAATACAACCGTCTTCCGCTCGCGAAGGCCCGCCAGGAAATCACGGCCGCCTATGCGGACCAGGAGACGGCCGACCTGCTCGCGTCGGACGGTGCCGACTTCAGCATGGCCGACATGCTGATCCGCATGCGCCGCTGGTGGACCGACGGCGACGGCTGCATCGTCCATGCGGGGCTCTACCTGTATCGCGCCGACCGTTTCGTGCTCGACATCACGCACGATCTCGACGGTAACGACCGGAGCGCCGACTTGATCCCGTCACCGCGTGCCGGAACCCGGAAAGGCACGCGCAAGCCGGCGGCCTGACCCGCCTGCCCCGCCCTTCAAGCCGCCGCGTCGCCATCGCCGTCGCACATCGCCCCGTAGACCCAATGCCGCAGGTCGCGGCGAATCCGGTATGTCGTCGACGGCAGAAGCTGCGTCATGAACACCACGATCAGGTCTTCGGCCGGATCGATCCAGAAAGCCGTGCTGGCGCCACCGCCCCAGAAGTAATCGCCGACGCTGCCTGGCTGCATCGTCGCGGCAAGGTCCTGCGTCACGGCGAAGCCGAGCCCGAACCCGAGCCCCGGATACACGGCCTCGCTGAACGTGGAGCGCGACATCCGGTCGAGCGTCCGGCCGCCGGGCAGATGGTTGATCGTCATCAGTTCGACGGTCTTCGGGCTCAGGATCCGGTGCCCGTCGATCGAACCGCGGTTCAACAGCATCCGGCAGAAGCGCAGGTAATCGCCGGCCGTCGACACGAGCCCGCTGCCGCCCGAAGCCAGCGCCGGCGGCCGGCGAAACGCGCTGGTCGCCGGGTCGTCCTGCAGCACGAGAGCGCCATCCGGGCCCGGGCAATAACACGCGCACAGGCGCTCGGCCTGCTCGTCCGGCACGAAGAAACCGGTGTCGGGCATGCCGATGGGATCGAACAGCGCATGCTTCAGGTAGTCGGCAAACGGCTGCCCGGAGATCTTCTCGACGAGATAGCCGAGCACGTGCGTCGCGACCGAATAATTCCACTCATCGCCCGGCGAGTAGTCGAGCGGCAGCCCGGCCAGATCCGCGATCATGCCGTCGAGACCGCCCGGGTTGCCCGGTTCGCCGATCGCGAGTTCGCGGTACGCGGCATCGACGTTCGTCCTGGCCTGGAAGAAATACGACAACCCCGCCGTGTGGCGCAGCAGATCCACCATCAGCATCTCGCGGGCAACCGGCCGGGTCTGGAACCCGCCGAGGCTCCGTGCGCCGGCCACGGCGACGCCCAGGTCCTTCCATGCCGGAATCACACTCGACACGGGATCGTCGAGCGCCACCCGACCCTGCTCGACCAGCGTCATGAACGCGACGCTCGTGATCGGCTTGGTCATCGAATAGATGCGGAAAATCGCGTCCTCGCGCATCGGCTTCGCGCGCTCGACATCCATGGAACCGACGACGTTCACGTGCGCCAGCTCGCCACGGCGATGGATCATCGTCACCGCCCCCGGCAAGCGCCCGGACGCCACGTACCGTTCGTTCAGCCGCATGTCGAGCGCTTTCAGCCGCTGCGACGACAAACCCGGATATGCCACCTTGGTCATGCCCCTACTCCTCTTTCCACTTCGGTCTCGACGCGCCGGAACCCGCGCCCGCCTCGCTTCGGGCAGCGCGCTTGCCCGGTCCAAACATTCTAAAAATAGAACTATATCATTTTGAAGAATGCGTGAACCGGCGCGACGCGTCGGCAACATGCGGCGCGTCTCATGTGGGCCGGTTGCCCGATTCGAGGCGCGCGGGCATGATGTCGCGAGCCCTGGCGGCTGCCTTGCGAACCCCGTTTCCCCTCGTCGCATTTCGAATGCGCCGGCCGGGCTGCGTTTCGCACACGGCTGCCTCTTCCCACCTCAGCCCGTTTATGTCACTCCGCGCCTTCAGAACGCTGGTCGCCATCGCCCGATACCGGACTTTCGCGCGCGCCGGCGAAGCCATCGGCCTCACGCAATCGGCGGTGAGCCTGCAGATCAAGACGCTGGAAAGCGAATACAACGTGCAGTTGTTCGATCGATCGCGCCGGCAGCCGGTACTCACCGAGGCCGGCAACATCCTGCTCGCGCAGGCCGAGCAGGTGCTCGCGCTGGTCGACCGGATTCCCGATGCGCTCAGCGACGAGAAGAAGCTCGTCGGCCGCCTGCGGATCGGCGCGATCCAGACCGCGCTGTCGGGCCCGCTGCCCGACGCGCTGCTCGCGCTGCGCGCTGCGCATCCGGGGCTGCGCGTGCACGTGTCGGCCGGCATGTCGGCCGAACTGGCGAACCGCGTCGCGGCCGGCGAACTCGATGCGGCGATCACGACACGCCCCGTGCGCCCGCATCCGGCGGAACTCACGTGGACCACACTGTACGAGGATCGCTTCTGGCTGCTCGCGCCGCCGGACCAGGCGGAACGCGACGCGGGCACGCTGCTCGGCGCGCTGCCGTTCATCCGCTTCGATGCGCAGGCGTGGGCCGGCCGCATGATCGCCGCCGAACTGCGCCGCATCGGCGTGCGGGTGCGCGAGGAGATGGTGCTGGACAGCGCGGAAACGATCGCGCGCATGGTCGCGCGAGGGCTCGGCGCGGCGATCGTCGCACTCCCCGATTCGACGCTCGCGCGCCTGCCGCCCGTCACGCGCTTGCCGTTCGGACAGCCGCAGATGGGGCGCGCGGTCGTCCTGCTCGAACACCAGTCGCGTCCGGCCGAACGTTTCGCGCGCGCGCTGGCAGCCGAAGTCACCGCGTCATCGATGAGAATTTCTCATTGAACACCCGATAATTAACCATTATTCCTGTTGCTTGCGCGTGTTAACTTGGCGCCATCGTCACTCTTTCGCTTGCGTGTCGCCATGTTGCCCGCCGGATGGATGCCCGCCTCGTTCCGCCGTTTTGCGTGCCAGCCGCTCGCCGCGGCCCGCACGGCCTGCACGGTCACGCCGCCTCATGTGAAGGCGCCCCGATGATCGGCCCGATCCTGCTCGCGCTGGCGCCGGTCGCGCTGCTGGTCGCGTGCGGCCACGGCCTGCGGCGCACGGGCTTCATCGCCGACGCCTTCTGGCCGCAGGCCGAGCGGCTGTGCTACTACGTGCTGCTGCCCGCGCTGTTCGCGGACGGCCTCGCGAACGCGCGGCTGCAGGCGCTGCCCGTTTTACCGCTCGCGGCGGCGCTGGTCGGTTCGACCGCACTCGCCGCGGCGCTTCTCCTGCTGGTTCGCCCGTTCGTGCGGGTCGACGGCGCCGGCTTCACGTCGGTGTTCCAGGGTGCCGTGCGCTTCAACAATTATGTCGGCACCGCGCTCGCGGCCGGGTTGTTCGGCGCAAAAGGCATCGCACTCGCGGCCGTGTGCGTCGCGGCGATCGTCCCGACCGTCAACCTGATGTGCGTACTCGTATTCGCGCGCTACGGCAGCACGCGGCTCGGCGCGGCGGCCCCCGCGCGCCAGATCCCCTCGAACCCGCTCGTCGTCGCCTGCCCCCCCGGGATCCCGATGCACGCCCGCGGCGTCCCCCTCCCGCCCGCCCTCCAGCCGGCCCTCGCCCCCCCCCGCCCCCCCC
>NZ_WIXR01000063.1:0-553 GCF_019425585.1 Burkholderia sp. COPS
GCACTAAAAAACAAAANNCCGAAGCCCGTGTAGATCTCGTACACGCCGTCGATGCACGAGCGCGCGTAGGCCATCAGCAGGTCGCGCTTGCCGCTGCGGATCGCATCGACGAAGAAGCTCAGGTCGCCGCCGACGTTGAACAGCTCGGGGACGAGCGAGCCCGTCACCCAGAAGTCGAACGGCAGGCCCGAGTCGCGTGCGACGCGTGCGAGATGGATGATGTCGGTAACGAGTTGCTGGTTGAAGCACGGCCGCGGCTCCGATCGCAGCATCATCCACATGACATTACGTCCTTCTTCGTAAAAGGCAGTCAGTTGCGTGAGTTCGCCGGCTTCATAAAACGGGCGGCACGCGGGATGGGATTGGAGTTGCATGGTATGTCCTCGAGAGATGTGGTTTTTGAAGACCGTCGCGCCCGGTGCCGAGCGGGAGACGGGTTCCCGCAAGGCGCCGGGCGCGAGGCATTGCCATTGTTGCGCGCGCACAAAAGTCGAATTGCGGGGAACAACGCACGAACGGGGCGCAGGTGCCGGTCGCGCCGGGGCGTGGGGGG
>NZ_WIXR01000064.1:0-3242 GCF_019425585.1 Burkholderia sp. COPS
GGGTTGTTGCGCTGGCTTCGCAGCACAACCAATCTTGGAAGAAGCAGTAATTTAGGTTGTGTGTATCACACACGAGAATCCAACTTGTCGCTCTGGATCGCAGCCAGTGCTTTCACACGGCGCCGATCTACAAGGCAGACTTGTTATAGGATCAAGCCTTACGGGCAATTAGTATCAGTTAGCTGAACGCATTACTGCGCTTACACACCTGACCTATCAACGTCCTGGTCTCGAACGACCCTTCAAGGGGATCTAGTCCCCAGGGATATCTCATCTTAAGGCGAGTTTCCCGCTTAGATGCTTTCAGCGGTTATCTCTTCCGAACATAGCTACCCGGCGATGCCACTGGCGTGACAACCGGTACACCAGAGGTTCGTCCACTCCGGTCCTCTCGTACTAGGAGCAGCCCCCTTCAAATATCCAACGCCCACGGCAGATAGGGACCAAACTGTCTCACGACGTTTTAAACCCAGCTCACGTACCTCTTTAAATGGCGAACAGCCATACCCTTGGGACCGGCTACAGCCCCAGGATGAGATGAGCCGACATCGAGGTGCCAAACACCGCCGTCGATATGAACTCTTGGGCGGTATCAGCCTGTTATCCCCAGAGTACCTTTTATCCGTTGAGCGATGGCCCTTCCATACAGAACCACCGGATCACTATGACCTGCTTTCGCACCTGCTCGACTTGTCGGTCTCGCAGTTAAGCACGCTTATGCCATTGCACTATCAGCACGATTTCCGACCGTACCTAGCGTACCTTCGTACTCCTCCGTTACGCTTTGGGAGGAGACCGCCCCAGTCAAACTGCCTACCATGCACTGTCCCCGACCCGGATCACGGGCCAAGGTTAGAACCTCAAACAAACCAGGGTGGTATTTCAAGGACGGCTCCACCGAAACTAGCGTTCCGGTTTCATAGCCTCCCACCTATCCTACACAGATCGGTTCAAAGTCCAATGCAAAGCTACAGTAAAGGTTCATGGGGTCTTTCCGTCTAGCCGCGGGTAGATTGCATCATCACAAACACTTCAACTTCGCTGAGTCTCGGGAGGAGACAGTGTGGCCATCGTTACGCCATTCGTGCAGGTCGGAACTTACCCGACAAGGAATTTCGCTACCTTAGGACCGTTATAGTTACGGCCGCCGTTTACCGGGACTTCAATCAAGAGCTTGCACCCCATCATTTAATCTTCCGGCACCGGGCAGGCGTCACACCCTATACGTCCACTTTCGTGTTTGCAGAGTGCTGTGTTTTTATTAAACAGTCGCAGCCACCAGTTTATTGCAACCCCTTCACCCTCCTGGCGCAGGCCAGTCAAGCTACAAGGGCGTACCTTATCCCGAAGTTACGGTACCAATTTGCCGAGTTCCTTCTCCCGAGTTCTCTCAAGCGCCTTAGAATACTCATCTCGCCCACCTGTGTCGGTTTGCGGTACGGTCATCGTTAGACTGAAGCTTAGAGGCTTTTCTTGGAACCACTTCCAATTGCTTCGCTTCCGAAGAAGCTCGCGCCACACCCTTGAATTACGCACCCGGATTTGCCTAAGCGCCTTCTCCAATGCAGCGACCGGGACTTCCAACACCCGGACAACCTTCCGCGATCCGTCCCCCCATCGCATCTAACAATGGTGCAGGAATATTGACCTGCTTCCCATCAGCTACGCATTTCTGCCTCGCCTTAGGGGCCGACTCACCCTACGCCGATGAACGTTGCGTAGGAAACCTTGGGCTTACGGCGAGGGGGCCTTTCACCCCCTTTATCGCTACTCATGTCAGCATTCGCACTTCCGATACCTCCAGCACCCTTTACAAGGCACCTTCGCAGGCTTACGGAACGCTCTCCTACCATGCGTGCAAGCACGCATCCGCAGCTTCGGTATATAGCTTAGCCCCGTTACATCTTCCGCGCAGGACGACTCGATCAGTGAGCTATTACGCTTTCTTTAAAGGGTGGCTGCTTCTAAGCCAACCTCCTGACTGTTTTAGCCTTCCCACTTCGTTTCCCACTTAGCTATATTTGGGGACCTTAGCTGGCGGTCTGGGTTGTTTCCCTCTTGACACCGGACGTTAGCACCCGATGTCTGTCTCCCGTGATTGCACTCTTCGGTATTCGGAGTTTGCTATGGCGGGGTAATCTGCAATAGACCCCCCAACCATGACAGTGCTCTACCCCCGAAGGTGAGACACGAGGCACTACCTAAATAGTTTTCGGAGAGAACCAGCTATTTCCAGGTTTGTTTAGCCTTTCACCCCTATCCACAGCTCATCCCCTAACTTTTCAACGTTAGTGGGTTCGGACCTCCAGTACGTGTTACCGCACCTTCATCCTGGCCATGGATAGATCACCTGGTTTCGGGTCTACGCCCAGCAACTGAACGCCCTATTCGGACTCGCTTTCGCTACGCCTGCCCTATACGGTTAAGCTTGCTACTGAACGTAAGTCGCTGACCCATTATACAAAAGGTACGCCGTCACCCCTTACGAGGCTCCGACTGTTTGTATGCATGCGGTTTCAGGATCTATTTCACTCCCCTCCCGGGGTTCTTTTCGCCTTTCCCTCACGGTACTGGTTCACTATCGGTCGATCACGAGTATTTAGCCTTGGAGGATGGTCCCCCCATCTTCAGACAGGATTTCACGTGTCCCGCCCTACTTGTCGCACACCTAGTTCTTTCATACTGTTTTCGCCTACAGGGCTATCACCTGCTATGGCCGCACTTTCCAGAGCGTTCGGCTAACAATACAAATAAAGAGTGCAAGGCTCATCCCATTTCGCTCGCCACTACTTTGGGAATCTCGGTTGATTTCTTTTCCTGCGGTTACTTAGATGTTTCAGTTCACCGCGTTCGCTTCGCATGGCCTATGTATTCAGCCATGGATACTCCAAAAGGAGTGGGTTTCCCCATTCGGACATCTACGGATCAAAGCTTGTTTGCCAGCTCCCCGTAGCTTTTCGCAGGCTACCGCGTCCTTCATCGCCTGTGATCGCCAAGGCATCCACCACATGCACTTGTTCGCTTGACCCTATAACGAGTCTGTCTCGTCGACAGTCGCTACAGGTTGAGTTCTCGCGTTGTGCCGTATTCCAATTGAGTCGAACATAGAGTTCGAATCATCTTGAGATACATCGATACAATCACAACCCGGATAGTTTCCACGTCCATCTCAAGACGCTTCCGCTATCCAAATTACTTACTTCTTCCAGATTGTTAAAGAACGACAGCCGATATCTGTTGAA
>NZ_WIXR01000065.1:0-23046 GCF_019425585.1 Burkholderia sp. COPS
ACGGGCCCGGCAGCGCGAAGTCGGTGTGCGAGCGGGTTTCGGCGCCCGTGGCAAAACTGATGCTGCCGCCGCTGCCCGACGGTGCGCCGTTTTTGCACAGATTGGCGTCCTGCCCGGCGGGCCGCTCCTTGACCCGTACATCAAGGGACTCGCCGGGGATCTGGCGTCCAGCGATGCTGGTCGCGTCGGGCTTGATGCTGGCACTCTGCCCGGCGCCCGCTTTCCGGGCATCAAGCGAGCGGAGCAATCCTGCTGCAACCCACCCCACGCAGCCTGCCTGCGTGGCCTTGCCTTGTTGCCGCACCTGCTTGCCCAACAATGCGGCGAACTGGCGCAATGCCTGGGCGTTGGTGCTGACCAGCGCCGGCGACTCAAGGGGTGAATTCTGTTCGAGAGGGGGGCGGACAGCCGCGTTGCGGCGAAGGAATTGATAGGCTGCGTCGTAGAGGTTGGAAAACGCAGCGGCTGGATCGCGCAGTTCGGTCGTTGCCGATGTGCTTGCCCCCAGGGTGGCCGGCGCAGAAGGCTTCATCCGGGCCAGGGCCTCCAGGCCGTTCGCAAGGTCCAAGAGCAGGCTTTCGCCGAAGGCGGCCGCCGCGTCCAGCAGAGCGGGGAGTCTTGACTGTATCCGCTGCGCGAGGTCTTCCAGTTCTCCCTGGATGCTGTTGTTCAGGTTGGCGGTCAGGGTGCGCAGTGCCGCCTCGCCCACCAGCCCATTACTGGCCTGCAGGAGTTCCTGCCGCGCCAGGAACAGGGTGGGCCGCAGCATCATGCGGGCAGCGGCGGTACCCGGCTCGGGCATCAGGCCGATCAGGTTCAGGCTGACGCTCAACCAGTCAGAGGCGTGAGGTTCGGGGTGGGTCGTGAGGGTGACGATATCGCCGAGCAGATCGGCCAGGTTCAGGATGTTGAGAACGGCGGGGAAATTCCCGGCGACCGTGCGCAGACGGTCCAGGTTCACGCTGCCATGGCTGATTGCGCCCAGCCACTCGTCGAACGCCGAAATGCTGAGGGCCACGTCGCCCAACTGGATCTGGTTGAGCGGGGCAACCGAGATTGAACGCTCGCGGGATGCGTTGGTGGAAGTGCTGGATGTCTGGCCTGCCATAGATCTCCCGAAGCCTAGCACCTGCGGCTACGGTACGGCAAACCAGGTTAGCCGCAAGCCCCTCAGCAAATGTGGATGTACATGGACTTCTTCAGACGCCAGCATGGGCATTGATCAACGGCGGGGATATGAGACGACACCGAAAATTCATGCCGAAATTCCGCAACTCGTACGAAATTCAATTCGACATGCATTCCGCTGGATATTGCCTTGTGGCAATCGTCACGGCACTGAATTGCTTTCCACTCCAGCAAGGTAGCCGGCCCACGTCTGGGGCAAGGACCTCCTTTCGTCCAACAGCAGAGCTTTGTTTTAAATAGCACGAACCTCGTTACTGTCAACGTGGGCAAGCTGCCGCTCAATCGCGCTTGGAAAGAACCTCGGTAGACCGTATTTCAATCGCCACCCGTCGATTTGAAACGAGTGGTTACGTCCTACGAGCGCTACCGAGGCCCACTGAGTTCCACGAAAAATTGTCGTCCGCTCAGAACGAAATCATCCGCCCCGGATTGAGCGCGCTCATCACGCTCATCGCCGCCTTCGCCGCCGGAATCGCGATCGGCGACAACTGGCGGCCGAGCGGAATCGCGCGATGGTCGATGCCGGTCAGCATCGAGAAATCGTCGTTGCGTCCGACGAAATCGTCGCAGATCGCCTTGCCGATCCGCACCGTCTGCGCGACGCCGTGGCCGCTCCAGCCCTGCACCATGTACATCGGCACGCGGCCGTCGGTCTTGCGGCTGTCGGTCGCGCCGTTCAGCGTGAAGTCGCTGACGCCGCTCCAGCAGTAATCGAGCGCGAACTGGCCGTCGACCTGCGGGAACACCGTGTTCAGCCGCGTCAGCAGATACGCGTTGACGTCGGGCTGCGCCCAGCAGGTGCCGGTGCCCTGCCCGCCGAACAGCAGGCGGTTGCCGCGTACCGGCCGGTAGTAGTCGATCTGGAACTGCGTGTCGTACACGGGCATGCCGGCCGGCATCAGCGTCGCGACGTCGACGTCGAGCGGTGCCGTCACGCTCACATAGGTAAAGAACGGCACGGTCGTCGCGGCGCCGTCGTCGAGCAGCCGGAACGTCGTGTTGTGCAGCGCGAGCACGACGCCCTTGCGGGCGGTGATCGTGCCGCCCGGCGTCGTCGCGACGACGCCCGCGGGTGTCTCGTCGAGTTCGACCACCTCGGTGCCTTCGTACAGCGTGCCGCCGTTAAGCCGGAAACCATGAACGAGCCCGCGCACCAGTGCGAGCGGATGGATCTGCCCGCCGATCGCATCGATCGCCGCGCCGTGGTACAGCCCCGAACGCACGTATTCGTCGTTCAGCTGATGGCGGCCGACGAGCGTCACGCCCGCGTCGCCGAGATGACGGCGCGCATCCGCGCCGTCCAGCAGCGCACTCATATGGCCGGGGTGGACAGCGGCCGTGATGTGCCCGCGTTTGCGGTCGAGTTCGAGCGCGTAACGCGCACCGATCGTATCGATCAGATCCATCGATTCAGCCGACGCGAAGCGCCACAGCCGCTTCGCGTCGTCGTGCGACAGGTGGTCGATCATGTCGGCCGCTTCCCAGCGCGCGAGGCCGGGCGTCAGTTGCCCACCGTTTCGACCCGATGCGGCCGAGCCGACGTGGTGCTTGTCGACGAGGATCGTGTCGACGCCCGCTTCGGCGAGATGCAATGCGGCCGATGCGCCGAGCAGGCCCGCGCCGATCACGAGCACGTCGCATACCGCGTCGTGCGCAAGCGGCACGGTGTTTTCATGGCGCGACAACGACGCCTCGTACCAGTTCGCCGGGCGCTCGCCGTCGTAGCGGGCCGGATCGCACCAGTTCCAGTTGTCTTTTTCGATGTTCAGTTGCGTTTGCTCGAAACGCGATTCGCCCTGGATCGGGGGTTGATTATTGAAAGTCATGATTGCACTTGCATGGTAGGGCCGCCTGTCGAAGAGCCTTCTGGCTTCGCGGGTGGGGCAGCCGGTTCCACATGGGTGTCAACGAGAAAAGGGGCGCGATGGCCCGTGTTGACGGCGGGCACGCTCGTGCCGCCTGGATCCCGGACTGTGCGAAAGCACGTATTGAAAGGTGCCGGGACACTCAATTTCTACACCGCAGAAATAATTCTACAGTGTAGAATCAGCTTTCGTCAAATTTACAGCCGGTGCCGCACCGGCACGCCGGCCCGTATCGATGAAAGACAAACCCGCCCAGGGCCCGCGCGGCCTCGACAAGGATGCGATCGTCGCGGCCGCGCTCGCGCTGCTCGAAGACGTCGGCGAAGCCGCGTTCAGCGTGCGCAAGCTCGCGCAGTCGGTCGGCTGCGACCCGATGAGCGTGCTGTACCACTTCAAGTCGAAGGAAGGCCTGAGCCGCGCGATCGCGAACGCGCTGTCGCGCTCGCTCGTGCCGGTCGACGCCACGCTGCCGTGGCGCGAACGGCTGCGAGACCTCGCGCGCCAGTACCGCGCGCTCGCGCTGCGCTACCCGGCCGCGTTCGCACTGCTGCAGCGGCACATGAGTACCGGGCCGGCCGATCTCGCGCACATCGAGGCCGTGCATCGCGCGCTGGCCGACGCCGGCATCCCGCGCGCGGCGCTGCCATCGGTTTGCGTCGGCTGGTATGCAAGCGTGATCGGGCTTGCCGCGGCCGAAGCCGGCGGCCTCACGCGCGCCGCGAACGACGTCGAGCTCGCGGAAATGGCGGCGCTGTCGGACGCCGCGCATCCGCTCGTCAAGGCGGCCGCCCCGCTCTATGCGCAGCTCGATCCGGCAGCCGTGCACGACACGATGCTCGACGTGCTGCTCGACGGCATCGCGAAACAGGCGCCCGCCACCTGACCGGCCCGCCTGCCACCAATGCAAAAGGCGCCCCGAGGGGCGCCTTTTGCGTGATGATTGCCGCGAACCGCGCTCAGTGCTGCTGCGCGATGCCGATCTTCAGCATGACCTGGTCGACGATCTGTTCGGGCGTCAGCTCGATGCTGACCTGGATCGCTTCGTCCGGGCCCGGTTCCTCGAGCGTGTCGAGCTGGCTCTTCAGCAGCGACGGATCGAAGAAATGGCCGGTGCGGCTCTTCAGGCGCTCGTGCAACACCTCGAACGAACCCTTCAGATACACGAACCGCACGTCGGTGTCGGTGCCGCGCAGCACGTCGCGGTACGACCGCTTCAGCGACGAGCACGTGAACACGGCCGTCTCGCCCGCGCGCTGCTTTTCCTCGATGGCCGCGCGAATCGTGCGCAGCCACGGCCAGCGGTCGTCGTCGGTCAGCGGAATGCCGTGATGCATCTTTTCCTTGTTCGCCGCGCTGTGAAACGCGTCGCCGTCGGTATAGCTGCACGACAGGCGTTCCGCCAGCATTTCGCCGATTCGCGACTTGCCCGCGCCCGACACGCCCATTGCGATCAGAATCATTGACTACCCCTTGTTACAGAACCATGCTCAGCAGCAGTGTAAAGCCGAGGCCGAGCACCGAGATGATCGTTTCGAGCAACGACCAGGTCTTGAACGTCTGACCGACCGTCATCCCGAAGTATTCCTTGATCAGCCAGAAGCCGCCGTCGTTCACGTGCGAGAAGATCAGCGAGCCCGAGCCCGTGGCGAGCACCAGCAGCTCCGGGCTGACCGTCGTGCCGGCTGCCGCCGCGATCGGCGCGACGATGCCGCAGGCCGTCGTCATCGCGACCGTCGCCGACCCCGTGGCGAGACGCATCAGTGCCGCGACGAACCAGCCGAGCAGCAGCGGCGACAGGTGCGCATGCTTCGCGGTCTCGACGATCTGCTGCGAGATCCCGCTGTCGCGCAGGACGCCGCCGAAGCCGCCGCCCGCGCCGACGATCAGCGTGATCCCGGCGATCGGTGCGAGACACTCGCCGCAGAACTTCTGGATCTGGTCGCGGTTGAAGCCCTGCAGCTTGCCGAACGTGAAGAAGCTCACGAGCACGGCGATCAGCAGCGCGACGTCCGAGTTGCCGGCAAAGCGCAGCAGGTTGTTCGGCAGCGATTTCGGCGTGAACAGCAGGTCGGCCCAGCTGCCGACGAGCATCAGCACGACGGGCAGCAGGATCGTGAACAGCGTGATGCCGAAGCTCGGCAGTTCGCGCTTGCGACCGTCCGCATGCGAGTCGACGAACTGCGACGCGAGCGGGTTGTTTTCCGGCAGCTTCACGAACTTCGAGATCGTCAGCGCGAACAGCGGGCCCGCGATGATCGCGGTCGGCACGCCGACGATCAGGCCGAACGCGATCGTCTTGCCGATATCGGCGCCGTATTGCTGGACGGCCAGCAGCGCGGCCGGGTGCGGCGGGATCAGGCCGTGCACGACGGACAGGCCGGCCACCATCGGCAGGCCGACGACGAGCAGCGACTTGCCGGTGCGCTTCGCGACGTTGAACGCGATCGGGATCAGCAGCACGAAGCCGACTTCGAAGAACACCGGCAGGCCGACGATGATCGCGACGAACATCATCGCCCAGTGGATGTTCTTTTCACCGAACCAGTCGATCAGCGTGGTCGCGATCCGTTCGGCGCCGCCCGATTCGGCCATCATCTTGCCGAGCATCGTGCCGAGGCCCACGACGATCGCGATGTGGCCGAGCGTACCGCCCGTGCCCGCCTCGAACGACTTGACGATCTTGTCCATCGGCATGCCGACGACGAGGCCGAGGCCGAGCGAGACGATGATCAGCACCAGGAACGGGTAGATCTTGTAGCGCGCGATCATCAGGATCAGCGCGGCAATCGCGATCAGCGTGAATACGAGCAGCATGCTGCCTTGGACAGCCCCCATGTGGACTCCTCCTAGAATTGTTCGAACCGGGCGCGTTGTTGCGAGTATGCCCGGCTATGCAGGTCTCCGGAACACGGGGGGTACCCACCCCGTCAGGACGCTGAATTTTACTTATCTTTACGGTCCGCGGATAGAACCGGTTCCATCAGCAAAAACCCTCGGTAAAACAAGCACTAAGCGCTTGTCTTCCGAGGGTCAAACCGTCATCTCGTACAAGTCTTAACGGGGAAGCTGGCTCGCGGCTTGCGCGAGGCGCGTGACTTCGGCCCAGTCCTGCGCGGCGAGCGCGGCCTTCGGCGTGAGCCACGAGCCGCCGACGCACACTACGTTCGGCAGCTTCAGGAAATTCGGCGCGGTTTCGACCGTGATGCCGCCGGTCGGGCAGAACTTCAGCGCCGGGAACGGGCCGTGGAACGCCTGCAGCATCGGCACGCCGCCCGCTTGTTGAGCGGGGAAGAACTTCACGATCTCGTAGCCGAATTCGAGTGCCTGGATGATGTCGCTCGGCGTCATCACGCCCGGCAGCAGCGGCAGGCCCGCGTCGAGCGACGCGAGGTGCAGCTCTTTCGTCAGGCCCGGCGACACGCCGAACTTCGCGCCCGCACGCTTCGCCTGCTCGCAATGCTCGGGCTTCGTGATCGTGCCGACGCCGACGACGATGTCGTCCGCGAGCTGGCTCGCGCGCTGGATCGCTTCCAGGCCAGCCGGCGTGCGCAGCGTGATCTCGAGTACCTTCACGCCGCCCGCGTGCAACGCGCGCGACACGTGTTCACCCTGCTCGACCGAGTCGAATGCGAGCACCGGGATGACCGGGCCCAGCTTCACGATTTCAGCAATCGTCTTCATTGAATTGGCTCCTTGAAATTCATGCGGCGACGTGGGCGGCCGATTCGCCGACCAGCGCGCCGAAAACCGATGCGCCCTGCTCGGCCGGCGCGGCGGCCGCGCGGAACACGCCGAACAGTTCACGCCCGAAACCGACCTCGTTCTCGGCCTGGTGCAGCGGCTGCGCGACCGGGCGCGCCTGCCACTCGGCGGCGTCGACCTCGATGTCGAGCACGCCGGCTTCGGCGTCGATCACGAGCGTATCGCCCGTCTTCACCTTGCCGAGCGGGCCGGCCAGCAGCGCTTCCGGCGACACGTGGATCACGGCCGGCACCTTGCCCGACGCGCCCGACATGCGGCCGTCGGTGACGAGCGCGACGTGGAAGCCCTGATCCTGCAGCACGCCGAGCAGCGGCGTCAAACGGTGCAGCTCGGGCATCCCGTTCGCGCGCGCGCCCTGGAAGCGCACGACCGCGACGAAATCGCGCTTCAGCTCGCCGCGATCGAAGGCCTCCTGCACGGCTTCCTGCGAATCGAACACGATCGCGGGCGCCGTCACCTTGCGGTGCTCGGGCGCGACCGCCGAAATCTTGATCACGCCGCGGCCGAGCCGGCCCTGCATCAGGCGCAGGCCGCCGTCCGGCTGGAACGGGTCGCGGATGCCGCGCAGCACCTTCGTGTCGTGGCTCTCGGCCGCGCCGTCGACCCACGTCAGCTTGCCGTCGATCAGCTTCGGCTCCTTCGTGTAGTGCGACAGGCCCTTGCCCGCGACGGTCGTCACGTCTTCATGCAGCAGCCCGCCTTCGAGCAGGTTGCGCACCAGGAAGGCCACGCCGCCCGCCGCGTGGAAATGGTTCACGTCGGCCTTGCCGTTCGGGTAGATCTTCGCGAGCAGCGGCACGACGGCCGACAGTTCGTCGAAGTCGTTCCAGTCGATCAGGATGCCGGCCGCGCGTGCGATCGCGACGAGGTGCAGCGTGTGGTTGGTCGAGCCGCCCGTCGCGAGCAGCGCGACGATCCCGTTGACGATCGCCTTCTCGTCGATCACATGGCCGATCGGCGTGTAGTGGCCGCGCTCGACGGTCAGGTCGAGCACGCGGCGCGCGGCCTCGGCCGTCAGCGCGGTGCGCAGCGGCGTGTGCGGATGAACGAATGCCGAGCCCGGCAGGTGCAGCCCCATCAGCTCCATCAGCATCTGGTTGCTGTTCGCGGTGCCGTAGAACGTGCAGGTGCCGTGGCCGTGATACGCGGCCGATTCGGCTTCGAGCAGCGCGTCGCGGCCGACCTGGCCGGTCGCGAACTGCTGGCGGATCTTCGCCTTGTCGTCGTTCGACAGGCCGCTCGTCATCGGGCCGGCCGGCACGAAGATCGTCGGCAGGTGGCCGAACTGCAGCGCGCCGATCAGCAGGCCCGGCACGATCTTGTCGCAGATGCCGAGGCAGAGCGCCGCGTCGAACATGTTGTGCGTAAGCGCGATCGCCGTGCCCATCGCGATTGCCTCGCGCGAGAACAGCGACAGCTCCATCCCCGGGTTGCCCTGCGTGACGCCGTCGCACATCGCCGGCACGCCGCCCGCGAACTGCGCGACGCCGCCGTTCTCGCGCGCGGCCGCCTTGATGATCTCGGGGAAATCCTTGTACGGCGCGTGCGCGGACAGCATCTCGTTGTACGAGGACACGATGCCGATGTTCGGCTCGCGGATCGCCTTGATCGAGAACTTGTCGTTGCCCTCGAGGCCCGCGAAACCGTGCGCGAGGTTCGCGCACGACAGCGCGCCGCGTGCCGGGAACTTGCCCTGCGCGCCGTCGATGCGCTGCAGATAGGCGGAACGGGTCGATTGGCTGCGGGCGATCACGCGTTCGGTGACCTTCGCCAGAGTGGGGTGCAGCGATGTCATGCTGGGCGCTCCTGTATGCCGGCCGACACCGGCGGTTGGAATCGTGGGGACGATCGAGTGCATCGAACGAACGAAGCCAGTCTAGTAGAAAAACTACAAGCGCGCAATGTCGATCCGCATGCGCGCAACCCCTATTCCCGCCACCAGCAAGGCTTTACCTAGTGAAAACCCTAATCGCCGGTATCCCGCACGCGATGAAACATCGACGAATCAGCTAGTAATTCCATGTAGATTTTCTACAATTCGATTGCGATACACTCGCTCATCCGAACCCGATTTCTGCCCGCCCGTCCCATGCTGCCCCGCATTGAAGCGATCCGCGCCGAGTTGCGCCCGTCCGAGCGCAAGCTTGCCGATTACATCCTCGCCGCGCCGCGCGAGGTGCTCGACCTCGCGATGACCGAGCTGTCGACGCGCGCGGGCGTCAGCCAGCCGACGATCGCGCGGTTCTGCCAGGCGCTCGGCTGCAGCGGCTTCCGCGAATTCAAGATCCGGCTCGCGCAGAGCGTCGCGCCGGGCGTGTCGTCGGTCTATCGCGACGTCGAGCCCGACGAACCGGCGCCCGGCATCATCGGCAAGGTGTTCGACCGCACGATCGGCGCGCTGATCGAGGTGCGCAACAGCCTGTCGGCCGGCAGCGTCGCCGAAGCGATCGCGCTGCTGTCGAACGCGTCGCGGATCGAGTTCTACGGCGCCGGCGGCTCCGGCATCGCCGCGCAGGACATCCAGCACAAGTTCTTCCGGCTCGGCGTGCCGAGCGTCGCGTATTCGGACCCGCACACGTTCTCGATGTCGTCGGCGCTGCTCGGGCCGCACGACGTCGTCGTCGCGATCTCGAACACCGGCCGCACGCGCGACATCGTCGACGCCGCGCGCTCCGCACTCGCGTGCGGCGCGAAAGTCGTCGCGATCACGCAGAGCCATTCGCCGCTCGCGAAGCTCGCGACGGTGAGCCTCGCGTCGAACGTCGCGGAGGAAACGGACGTGTTCTCGCCGATGACGTCGCGGATGTCGCATCTCGCGATCGGCGACATCCTCGCGGTCGGCGTCGCGCTGTCGCGCGGCCCCGCGCTCATGGAACGGGTCGGCCGCGCGAAGGAGGCGATCACGCGCCGCCGGATCGACGACGGCACGAAGGATTGAGCAGGCGGCAGGCAAAGCGCACGTAAACGACGAACGGCGCCCCGAGGGGCGCCGTTGCGCAGGGTTCCGCACCGGCAACCGCGCCGGCCGCGCCGCTCAAAACGGCTTGATCACGACCAGCGCGACCGCCGCGAGCATGCCGAGCACCGGCAGCTCGTTGAACACGCGATACCACTTGTCGGTGCGGCGGTTCTCGCCACGCTCGAACACCCGCAGCAGGTGCCCGCAATAGGCGTGATAGACGATGAGCAGCAGCACGACCGTCACCTTCGCGTGGATCCAGCCCTGCCCCTGCCCAATGCCGATCGAGAGCCACAGCCACAACCCGCAGGCCAGCGCCGGCACCGCGATCATCGTCATGAAGCGGAACAGCTTGCGCGCCATCAGCAACAGGCGCCGCACGGCGGCCGGATCGGTTTCCATCGCCAGGTTCACGTAGATGCGCGGCAGATAGAAGAGCCCCGCGAACCACGCGGCGATCAGTACGATATGGAACGTCTTGACCCAGAGCATCGCCATCGGTTGTGTGCCTCGCTTGTTATTGGCGGCCTTCGCCGTGCCCGAGCACGACGTACTTCAGCGACGTCAGCCCTTCCAGGCCGACGGGGCCGCGTGCGTGCAGCTTGTCGTTCGAGATGCCGATTTCCGCGCCGAGGCCGAATTCGAAACCGTCCGCGAAACGCGTCGACGCGTTGACCATCACGCTCGCCGAATCGACTTCGCGCAGGAACCGCATCGCGCGGTCGTGATCCTCGGTGACGATCGCATCCGTGTGATGCGAGCCGTAATGGTTGATGTGCTCGATCGCGGCATCGAGGCCGTCGACGACCTTGATCGCGAGCACCGGCGCGAGATACTCGGTGTGCCAGTCTTCCTCGGTGGCATCGACGAGCGGGCCGACACCCGCATCGGCGAGCACCGCGCGCGCGGCCGCATCGACGCGCAGCTCGACCTGCTTGTCGCGATACAGCTTGCCGAGCGGCGGCAGCAGCGTCGCCGCGACACCGCTCGCGACGAGCAGCGTCTCCATCGTGTTGCAGGTGCCGTAGCGGTGCGTCTTCGCGTTGTCGCAGACGGTCAGCGCCTTGCCGAGGTCGGCGCGATCGTCGACGTACACGTGGCAAATGCCGTCGAGGTGCTTGATCATCGGCACGCGCGCCTCGTTGATCAGGCGCTCGATCAGGCTCTTGCCGCCGCGCGGCACGATCACGTCGACGTATTCGGTCATCGTGATCAGCTTGCCGACCGCCGCGCGATCGGCCGTCGCGACGACCTGCACCGCGTCCTGCGGCAGGCCGGCGGCTTCGAGCCCTTCGCCGATCAGCTTCGCGAGCGCCGCGTTCGACTCGAGCGCTTCGGAGCCGCCGCGCAGGATCGTCGCGTTGCCCGACTTCAGGCACAGCGCGGCCGCGTCGATCGTCACGTTCGGGCGCGATTCGTAGATGATGCCGATCACGCCGAGCGGCACCCGCATCTGGCCCACCTGGATTCCGCTCGGGCGGTACTTGAGGTTGCCGATCTCGCCGATCGGATCGGCCAGCGACGCCACCTGGCGCAAGCCCTCGACCATCGTCTTCAGCGCCTTGTCCGACAGCGTCAGGCGATCGACGAACGCTGCATCGAGCCCCTTTTCACGGGCACGGGCGACATCGCGGGCATTTGCGTCCTTCAGTGCCTGTGCGTCGCGTTCGATCGCGCGCGCCACGGCGTCGAGTGCCGCGTTCTTCGCGGCCGTGCTGGCGCGTGCCATCGCGCGGGAAGCGTGCCGGGCGCGACGGCCCAGGTCGGTCATGTACTGATCGATATCCATCGTGTGACTCGAGAAGCGCGCCGCGCTGGGCGGCATGAATTCGTGGGGAAGCGTGGACGGCGGCCGGAGAGCCGCGCCCATGATCGAAACATTGTATGCGGGTTGAGCAGCGCGCGCTGAAGGCCCGGACGGGACTTAGCGTCGCACGCGACCCGCGGTCGGCGGTCGCTCGCCGCGGGCACCGGCCACCGTCATCGCGAGCTGGAACAGCCCGTCCCACGGATCGGGCGGCGGTTCGTCCTGCGTGCGGCGGCCCGGCACGACGGCCGTGAGCCCCTTGACCTGCCGGTCGAGCTTCGCGGCAAACGCGAGTGCCTTCTCGAGCACGGCTTCCGACACCCGGTTCAGCGCGGGGCCGATCAGCCGCTCGCGCGGCCCCCATACGCGGTTCTCGCGCAGCAACGTCGCCAGCGGCTTGCCGGCCGTCGTGCCGCGCTTGATCCGCAGCAGCGTGCGCAGTTCCTCGACGACGGCCCACATCACCAGCACGATCGCCTCGCCCTCGCCCTTCAGCCCGTCGATCATCCGCGCGAGCCGCGCGGCGTCGCCGGCGAGCATCGCTTCGTTCAGCTTGAAGACGTCGTAACGCGCGACGTTCAGCACCGCGTCGTGCACCTGTTCGAACGACAGCGCGCCCTGCGGATACAGCAGCCCGAGCTTCTGGATTTCCTGGTGCGCGGCGAGCAGGTTGCCTTCGACGCGCTCGGCGATGAACTGCAGCGCGCGCCGCCCGTCCTCGCCGGGCGCGGCGCGCTGGCCCTGCATCGCGAGACGCTGGCCGATCCAGTTCGGCAGCTGCGCGCGGTCGACCGGATCGATCTTCAGCGCGACGCCGCCGTTCTGCAGCGCGGTAAACCAGGCGGATTTCTGCGTGGCCGCGTCGAGGCGCGGCAACGTGACGAGCATCAGCGCGTCGGGGTTGGGCGTGGCCGCGAGCGTCTTCAGTGCGTCGGCGCCTTCCTTGCCGGGCTTGCCCGACGGAATGCGCAGCTCGATCAGCTGGCGCTCGCCGAACAGCGACATCGCCTGGGTCGCGCCGAGCAGCACGCTCCAGTCGAAACCGCGCTCGACCGTATGCACCGAACGCTCGGTGAAGCCGGCCGCGCGTGCGGCCGCACGAATGCGGTCGCACGCCTCCTGCGCGAGCAGCGGCTCGTCGCCGTACACGGTATAGAGCCCGGCCAACCCCTTCGCGAGGTGCGGCTCCAGTGCATCAAGTCGCAATTGCATCGGTGCGTATGCCGTCGATCAGAGCGGCGGCGGCGGCAACGGCGCGCGCGGCGCGACGCCCGGCACCACGTCTTCCGGCGCCGGCGTCAGCGAGTGGACGATCGCGAGACGCCGCATCAGCTGGTCGACCGCGTCGTTCTGCATGTCGCCGTACAGGATGTCGGCTTCCTGCGCCTTCGCGTTCGTGTACTGGTCGCTGTACGTCATCGCGCGGTTCAGCGCGATCGCGCTCGGCGGGATCAGCACGGTGCCGTCCTTGCTCGTGAGCGTGTAGCTCAGCGTATAGAACAGTGCGTATTCCTGCGCCGAGCCGTACTTGTTGAGCGTCAGCGTATTCTGCCCGCGCGACTCCGACATGCGCAGCACGGCGTCGGCGTCGTCCGCCGACTTGACGATCTTCGTGTCGCTGCCGGCCTCGACGAGGCGCACGAAGCGCGCCTCGACCGGCGCCGGCGCGCCGACGATCAGCAGGTGCTTGAACGCGTAGTCCTGCTGGCCGCGCAACTGGAAGCCGCATGCCGACAGCGCGACCGCGCTGCCGACGGCGAGCATCAAAAACGATCTGCGGATCACCTTCGCTCCTTCTGGGTACGTCCGACGGCCGGCGGCCGTCAGACGACGATGTTCACGAGGCGGCCCGGCACGACGACGATCTTCTTCGCCGGCTTGCCGTCGCTGAACTTCGCGAACGCTTCGTCGGCCACCGCCGCAGCTTCGATCGCCTCGCGGCTCGCGTCCTTCGCGACCTTCAGCGCGCCGCGCACCTTGCCGTTCACCTGCAGCACGAGTTCGATCTCGGCCTGCTCGAGCGCGGCCTCGTCGACCTTCGGCCACGGTGCGTCGAGCAGCGGGCCGAATTCGTCCGCATAGCCGAGCGCCTTCCACAGCTCGAACGTGACGTGCGGCACGACCGGGTACAGCACGCGCAGCAGCACGCCGTACGTTTCGCGCAGCACGCCGGGCGTCGCGCCCTTCGCGCCGTCGATCGCGTTCAGCATCTTCATCGCGGCCGACACGACCGTGTTGTACTGCAGGCGCTGGTAATCGAAATCGGCCTGCTTCAGCACGCTGTAGATTTCGCGGCGCAGCGCCTTGTCGGCTTCGCCGAGCGCGGCCGCATCGAAGCCCGCGCGCGCGGCGAGCGCTTCACGGTTCGTCGCACCGAAGCTCCACACGCGGCGCAGGAAGCGGCTCGCGCCCTCGACGCCCGCACCCGACCATTCGAGCTGCTGCTCGGGCGGCGCGGCGAACATCGTGAACAGGCGCGCGGTGTCGGCGCCGTACTGGTCGATCAGCACCTGCGGATCGACACCGTTGTTCTTCGACTTCGACATCTTCTCGATGCCGCCGAGCACGACCGGCTGGCCGTCCGTGTTCAGCGTCGCGCCGACCGGGCGGCCCTTGTCGTCGTGCGTGACCGTCACGTCGGCCGGGTTGTACCAGGTCTTCTTGCCGGAAGCGTCTTCACGGTAGAACGTCTCGTTCAGCACCATCCCCTGCGTGAGCAGGTTCTTCGCCGGCTCGCCGAACTTCACGAGGCCGAGGTCGCGCATCACCTTGGTCCAGAAGCGCGAATACAGCAGGTGCAGGATCGCGTGCTCGATGCCGCCGATGTACTGATCCATCGGCATCCAGTAGTCGGTGCGCGCGTCGACCATCGTGTCGGCGTCCGGCGCCGTGTAGCGCGAGAAGTACCACGACGAATCGACGAAGGTGTCCATCGTGTCGGTTTCGCGCTTCGCGGCCGCGCCGCACTTCGGGCACGAACAGTTCAGGAACGCTTCCGACTTCGCGAGCGGGTTGCCCGAGCCGTCCGGCACGAGGTCTTCCGGCAGCACGACGGGCAGATCCTGCTCGGGCACCGGCACGTCGCCGCACGACGGGCAGTGGATGATCGGGATCGGCGTGCCCCAGTAGCGCTGGCGCGACACGCCCCAGTCGCGCAGGCGCCACGTGACCTGCTTGTCGCCGAAACCGCCGGCGTTCAGGTCGGCCGCGACCGCGTCGACGGCTTCCGTGTAGCGCAGGCCGTCGTACTTGCCGCTGTTCACGCAGACCGCGGTTTCCTTGTCGCCGTACCACTCCTGCCATGCGTCGAGCGAGTACGTCTGCCCTTCGCTCGCGATCACCTGCTTGATCGGCAGGTCGTATTTCTTCGCGAACGCGAAATCGCGCTCGTCGTGGCCCGGCACGCCCATCACCGCGCCTTCGCCATAGCTCATCAGCACGTAGTTGCCGATCCACACCTCGACCGGCTCGCCGGTCAGCGGGTGCGTGACCGAGAAGCCGGTCGCGACGCCCTTCTTCTCCATCGTCGCGACGTCGGCCTCGGCGACACCACCGCGCTTGCATTCGTCGATGAACGCGAGCAGCTCGGGCTTGTCCTGCGCAAGGCGCGTGGCCAGCGGATGCTCGGCCGCGATCGCGCAGAACGTGACGCCCATGATGGTATCGGCGCGGGTCGTGAACACGCGCAACAGCTTCTTCTCGCCGTCGAGTTCGTACGGGAAGCCGAAGTTCACGCCGAAGCTCTTGCCGATCCAGTTCTGCTGCATGATCTTCACGCGCTCGGGCCAGCCGAGGCCGTCGAGGTCGTTCAGCAGCTCATCCGCGTACTGCGTGATGCGCAGGTAGTACATCGGGATCTCGCGCTTCTCGACGAGCGCGCCCGAGCGCCAGCCGCGGCCGTCGATCACCTGCTCGTTCGCGAGCACGGTCTGGTCGACCGGGTCCCAGTTCACGGTGCCCGTCTTCTTGTACGCGATGCCCTTCTCGAGCATCTTCAGGAACAGCCACTGGTTCCACTTGTAGTAGTCCGGCTTGCACGTCGCGATCTCGCGCGACCAGTCGATCGCGAGGCCCATCGACTGCATCTGGCCCTTCATGTAGTCGATGTTGTCGTAGGTCCACTTCGCGGGCGGCACGCCGTTCGCCATCGCGGCGTTCTCGGCCGGCATCCCGAACGCGTCCCAGCCCATCGGCATCAGCGTGTTGTAGCCGTTCATCCGCAGATAGCGGTACATCACGTCGTTGATCGTGTAGTTGCGCACGTGACCCATGTGCAGCTTGCCGGACGGGTACGGCAGCATCGACACGCAGTAGAACTTCGGCTTCTGCGAATCTTCCTGCGTCTTGTAGGCATCGGCTGCGCGCCAGTCGCCCTGGGCGGCGGCTTCGACGTCGGCGGGTACGTATCTCTCGTGCATGGTGTGGTTCGGACTAGGCTTTAAGCGGCGCGACGGCGCGCGCAGGAGTGGATCGAAAATCGTGCTTGCCCGGCGGACCTGCAGGTTCGCTGTTGCCGACCTGTTCACGGTTTCCGGGAGTTTTCCGGGCAACCCGCGGCATGCCCGGGTAGCCTGGAAAATTCCGGGTTACCTGAAAAGAGCCTGCCAACCGGGAAAAACGTTGATTATACCGCCCGCGCCGGCCCATTCGACCGGTCTTGCGGCGTGCGGCCCGATCCCGCGCCAGGGACGGGCCCGCCGGCTCCGCTCAGCGGTTGGCCGGCACGGCAGGCGCCACCGCGGCACCGCCCGCCTGCGGCGGCACGTCGGTCACGAAGCCGATCCGCGTGAGGCCGGCGGCCTGCGCGGCGCCCATCACCTGCGCAATCACGTCGTAGCGGGTCGCGCGCGATGCTCGCAGCCGCAGCTCGGGCGGCGCACCGCCCGCGGCGGCGGCCCGGAAGCGCGCGGGCAGCGCGTCGAGCGCCACCGGCGCGTCGTCCCAGTACAGCTTGCCCGCGTCGTCGATCGACAAGGTGACGGATTGCGGCGTGTCGCGCGCGACGCTGGCCGCGACCTTCGGCAGGTCGAGCCGGATCGCATGCGTCATCAGCGGCGCGGTGATGATGAAAATGACGAGCAGCACCAGCATCACGTCGATCAGCGGCGTCATGTTGATCTCCGCCATCGGCGCGGACGTCTTGTGGTGCTCGAGTCCGCCGAATGCCATGGTCGCTCCTCCGGAATGGACGCGTCAGGCTTCCTGCGCGCACACGAACACGTGCAGGTCGCGCGCGAAACCGTCGAGTTCCTCGGCGAGCTGCCGCACGAGCCGCCCGAGGATGTTGTAGGCCAGTACCGCGGGAATCGCGACCACGAGCCCGAACGCGGTCATGATCAGCGCCTCGCCGACCGGCCCCGCGACGTTCTCGATCTGCGCCTGCCCGCTCGCGGCGATGCTGCCGAGCGCGTGATAGATGCCCCACACGGTGCCGAGCAGCCCGACGAACGGCGCGGTGCTGCCGATCGACGCGAGCAGCACCTGGCCGAACTCGAGGCGCCGCTGCGAGCGCAGCATCGCGTGCCGCAACGCACGCAGCACGCGTTCGCTGCGCTCGACGCGCGCGGCCAGCGCGGCCGGGTCGTGCTCGTCGGCCGCATCGCGCGCGGCTTCGGCGAGCGGCACGAACACGCGCTCGCGATCGGCGCCGGCGAGCGCGGTGATGCCCGCGTCGAGCGACGGCGCGCGCCAGAACGCGGCGAGCGCGCGCGGCCCCTGCCGCTTCGCGCGGACCAGCAGCCAGGCTTTCATGAGCAGGAAGCACCAGCTGGCGACGGACATCGCCAGCAGCACATAGGCGACGGCATGCGTGATCGCATCGCCGCTTTCGAGGTAGTGGACAACGCCGGTGGGTATCGCCATCGGAGTTTCCCCGTGAGGTCAGCGCAGGCCGAGCACGTCCTGCATGTCGAACAGGCCGGCGCCGCGCGCCGACAGGAAGCGGACCGCGCGCAGCGCGCCCTGCGCATACGACACGCGGCTCGACGACTTGTGCGTGATCTCGATGCGCTCGCCGATCCCGGCGAACAGCACGGTGTGATCGCCGACGATGTCGCCGCCGCGCACCGCCGCGAAGCCGATCGACGACGGATCGCGTTCGCCCGTCACGCCGTGGCGGCCGTACACCGCGCAATCGTCGAGCGAGCGCCCGAGCGCGCCGGCGACCGCTTCGCCCATCATCAGCGCGGTGCCCGACGGCGCGTCGACCTTGTGGCGGTGATGCGCCTCGATGATCTCGATGTCGTAGCCGTGCGAGAAGTGCTTCGCCGCGAATTCGAGCAGCTTCAGCGTGACGTTCACGCCGACGCTCATGTTCGCCGCGAATACGATGCCGATCTTGCCCGCCGCGGCCTGCAGCCCGGCCTTCTGCTCGGCGGTGAAGCCGGTCGTGCCGATCACGAGCTTCACGTCGTGGCGCAGCGCGGCCTCGATATGGGCCATCGTGCCTTCCGGACGCGTGAAGTCGATCAGGTAGTCGGCCTGCGCGAACACGGCGTCGAGATCGGCGGTCAGCCTGACCCCGGTTTCCTTGCCGAGGAACGCGCCGGCGTCCTGGCCGAGGAACGGCGAATCGGCGCGGTCGAGCGCGCCGACGAGCTGCGCGTCGGAATCGTTGAGAACGGCTTCGATCAGCATCCGGCCCATACGGCCCGATGCGCCGGCAATCGCAATCTTCATGGCTTTCTACACGACAGGTCTAAAGGCGGGCGGCGCATGCCGCCCTGTTTCCGCGCGCGGGTTTACTGCGCCGGCGCGGTGAGCGGCTGGTTCTGCAACGTGTCGGAGCCTTGCGGGCCGACCGGCGGCGACGCCTCGTTCGACGCGTTCGGCGGCGGCGGACGATGGAACTGGAACTGCGGCTGGATCGCCGGAACCGCGCCCGGCGGCTGGCCGCCCGGCACCGGCGCACCGCCGGAAGCCTGCGTGGACGGCGTGAACCGCCGCGCGGCCGTGCCCTGGCCCGACACCTGGTTGGTCGCGCGGTTCGCCGCGCGGGCGGCCTGCGCGTTCGCATCCTGGTCGACCACCGCGCCGGACGCCGGCACGGTGGACGGGCTCGCGACCGTCTCCGGCGCCGGCGCGCTCGCCGCCTGTGCGGCGCTCGCGGCGGCGGCAGCCTCGGCGGCCTTCTTCGCCGCTGCGGCCGCCTTCGCCTTCTTGCCGCCACGGTCGCCGTCGATGTCGGCCAGCAGGTCGAGTTCCGAAGGCAGGTTGTCCGCCCCCGTCCAGCCCGCGACGCGATCGCCCGAGAACGTCACGACGAGATCGCGCTGCTGGACGACCGCCGTCGAGCCGCGCTTGAAGTAGAAGAGGTAATCCCAGCGGTCGGCGTGGAACATGTCCGCCAGCAGCGGGGTGCCGAGCAGCGCGCGTACCTGCTCGCGCGACATGCCGACCTGCAGCTGCGAGGCTTTCTCCTGCGACACGAAGTTGCCTTGCACGACGGTGATCCGGTAGGGGGTGATGCTCTGCGCGATGCGCTGCGTCACGCTGTCGTACGACGAACAACCAGCCAGCGCGGCAACGGCGGCGGCAGCGATGATGACACTCCGCATGCGGCTCCTCTGAAAGTGCGAAAGAGATTCTGGAATCATTTCCCTCACCGTGCAGGCCCGCGTCGCAGGCCGCGCGTGTTTCTGGAACGGCGAAAAGCCGGTAACATTGAAGCCCTGCATTGTACTCTAGGGATGCCTAGCCATGACCAATCCGACGGATCTCAAGAATATCGGGCTAAAGGCCACCCTACCGCGCCTCAAGATTCTCGAGATCTTCCAGCAAAGCCCGGTGCGCCATCTGACCGCAGAAGACGTCTACCGGAACCTGCTCAACGAGCAGCTCGACATCGGGCTTGCCACCGTCTACCGCGTGCTGACGCAGTTCGAGCAGGCCGGCCTGCTGTCGCGCAGCAACTTCGAATCCGGCAAGGCCGTGTTCGAACTGAACGAAGGCTCGCACCACGACCACCTCGTGTGCCTCGATTGCGGCCGGGTCGAGGAATTCTTCGACGCCGAGATCGAAAGCCGCCAGCAGGCGATCGCGAAGGAGCGCGGCTTCCGGCTCCAGGAGCACTCGCTGGCGATGTACGGTTCCTGCACGACCGAGAACTGCCCGCACCGCAAGCACTGAGATCCACCGCGCACGCGGCGCATGCAACACGGCCCGGACGGCAATTCGCCTTCCGGGCCGTCTTCTTTTCGGGATACGCAAGAGGCGCCCGCCCGGGGAAACCGGCGGCGCGCCGCCGCCTCACGGGCGGGCCCGCCCAGCCTTTCGCACACCCTTCGCGCTGCCTGCCCGGCCGGCCCCGGGTGACATCAGGCCGCCGGAGGGGCCCGCCTGCCCGCCTTCGTCATGCCGCGCCCGCGCAGGCCGGCTCGAACTCGAGCGCCCATGTGTGCTCGAGCGGGATTTCATCGCAGTTCGGCTGCGGGCCGCCGCGATCGACGATCACGAAATCGCTGACCGCATCCAGCGCGAGCAGCGGATGGTGCCAGACGCCCTTCGCATAGTTCACGCCCTGCCAGCCTTCCGCGAGGAACGCGCGCATCGCGTCGGGCCGGAACTCGCCGGCCGGCGCGACGACGATCGCGTAACGCGACACCGCCGCGAGCGGGATGAACGCCTGGCTGCCATGCGGATGGCGCTCCATCAGCGTGACCGCGACCGGCAGCGCACGCGGCTGCGCGCGGAACACGCTGACGAGCGGGCGGCCGCCGTCCGCGCACACGTCGATCGTCGCGAGATCGTGGAAGCGCTCGGTCGTGCCGCCGTTGATCGGGAAATGGCGCGCGCCTTCAAGCGCGATCACGTCGCCGAACGGCGCGAACGCTTCGCGGGTCAGGCGCTCGACGCGCAGGATACGGGATCCGCTCATGCCGTTGCCCTCCTTCAAGCCGGCTCGCCCCACAGACGCAGGCGCGACACGCCGCCGTCCGGGAAGATGTTGAAACGCACGTGCGTGACGGGGCCGAGCGCCGCAAGCTGGTCGAACGTGTGGACGTGGTCCATCGACAGCTTCTGCTCGCCGAGCAGTTCGGCCCAGAACATCGCCTGCGTGACGAGCGAGTCGTCGGTGCCGCCCGCCACCCTCGCGGCCTGCAGCGAGCAGCGGTCGGGGAAATTGCCCTTGAAGAACGCGGTATCGACCTCGACGCGCCGGACGATGCCCGGCCGCGCGAGCGCGACGATCGCCCAGTCGTTGCCGGGCTCGCGGCGGCGCCGCGTTTCCCAGCCGTCGCCCATGTTCGCGCCGCGCCCCGGCATCAGCATCTGCGATGCCGGGCCGAAGTGCTGGTTGTTTGCGGCCACCAGGTAACCGCCGTTCTCGATCGCCGCGAGGTCGAGGAGCTCGCCGGCCGGCACCTGGCGCCAGTCGCGCTGCGGCTGGCCGTACACGCGCAACCGCGCGAGGCCGCCGTCCGGGTACAGGTTCACGCGCAGGTGCGTATACGGTTGCGCATCGTCGACGCTCACGTAGTGATGCGAATTGCCCTGCAGCGTCGTCGCCGGGACGATCGTGCGCCACTCGGCGTTGTCGGACGGCGTGTCGCCTTCGGCGACGCACGCGTCGATCGACGCGGCCGGCGGGAAGTTGCCGGTGAAATGGCTCGTGTCGAGGTCGACGCCGTGGATCACACCCGGCCGCGCGAGCCGCACCACGCAGAAGTCGTGGCCGGTCGTGCGCTTGCGGCGCGTTTCCCAGCCGTCCATCCACTTGCCGTGGTCGTCGTACTTGCCGGGGATGAACACGGCCGGCTCGGGATTGAGCATGCGCTCCTTGGGCGCGAAGAACTCGTCGCTGGCAAAGAGCGCCTGCGCCCCGAGGCGCGGGTCGGCGAGGTTCATGTAACGCCGCGTAAACGCTGGCGCATCCGGATCGAGGATGGGGGCTGCCATGTCGTCTCCTGTAGTTTGATGAAGGGCCGGCGCATCGAGGCGCCGGCCACATGAATGCCTGGTGCGCGGGGCGGCCTGGGGCAAAGCCGCCCGCGCGGGGTCGCGCTCAGAGCGCGTGAGCCTGGTCGCCGGCAACCGGTGCCGTGCGGTCTTCCTCTTCGGCCGGCACGTAGCGCAGCTCGCGGTTCAGCACGCGCTTCGCGCGGGCCCGGTCGATGTCGTTCTCCCACACCGCGACGACCACCGTCGCGACGCAGTTGCCGATCAGGTTGGTCAGCGCACGGGCGATGCCGACGAACCAGTCGACCGGCAGGATCAGTACGAGGCCGAGCACCGGAATCGCGGGGATCGCCGACAGCGTCGCCGCGAGGATCACGATCGCCGAGCCCGGGATCCCGTGCGCGCCCTTCGACGTGACGAGCGACACGAGCAGCACGACGATCAGGTCGTGCGTCGACAGCGGCGTGTTGGTGGCCTGTGCGATGAACAGCACGGCGAGCGTCAGGTAGATCGAGAAGCCGTCGAGGTTGAACGAATAGCCGGTCGGGATCACGAGGCCGACCGTCGAATCCTTCACGCCCATGTATTCGAGCTTGCGCATCACCTGCGGCAGCACCGCGTCCGACGACGCCGTGCCGAGCACGATCGACAGTTCCTCGCGCAGGTAGCGGATCAGCTTGAACACCGAGAAACCCGCGAGCCGCATCACCACGCCGAGCACGACCGTGACGAACACGAAGCAGCTCAGGTAGAACACCGCGACCAGGTAGCCGAGCTGCTTGAGCGACGCGACGCCGTACTTGCCGGTCGTGAACGCGATCGCGCCGAGCACGCCGAGCGGCGCGAGCTTGATGATGAAGCCGATGATCCGGAAGAACACGTGCGACAGTTCCTCGATCAGCGAGTTGACGCGTTGCGCCTTGTCGCCGAGCAGCGACAGCGCGGAACCGAACAGCACCGCGAACACGAGGATCTGCAGGATGTCGCCCTTCGCGAACGCGTCGATCGCGGTCTCGGGGATGATCTTCATCAGGTAGCCGGCCGTGTCCTTCAGGCTCTCGGCGTTCTTCGCGTACGACGCGAGCGACGACGCGTCGAGCGAGCGCAGGTCGATGTTCATCCCGACGCCCGGGCGCGTGACCCACGCGAGCACGAGGCCGATGCCGAGCGCGAGCGTCGTCATCACCTCGAAGTAGATGACGGCCTTCAGGCCGACCCGGCCGACCTTCTTCAGGTCGCCCGCGTTCGCCATCCCGCTGACCACGACGCAGAACACGATCGGCCCGATCACCATCTTGATGAGCTTCAGGAAGCCGTCGCCGAGCGGTCGCAACGACTCGGCGAAATGCGGGAAGAACGCGCCCAGCGCGATCCCTAGGATAAGTGCGACGACTACCCGGCCAAACAGCGAATTAAGGAATTTCGACACGGCGCTCTCCCGATCCAACGGTTGCAGTTTCGTCTGTTCATACTGGTAAGACCAGTGATGTTATGGTGGATAGTAGGAAGCCGATATAGTGGCGTCAAGGACGGACAAAATAGGGATTTCCCACCCCCTCCCCGCCCGC
>NZ_WIXR01000066.1:0-46315 GCF_019425585.1 Burkholderia sp. COPS
CGGTGGGGCGACAACCTGCCGAAGACGCGCTCGGGCAAGATCATGCGGCGCCTGCTGCGTTCGCTCGCCAAGGGCGAAGCGATCACGCAGGACACGTCCACGCTCGAGAACCCGGCCATCCTCGAGCAGCTCGCCGAAGTGCGCTGACCGTACCGGTTGCGCATCACGCGCACGAGCCCCTGCGCGGCAATCCCGATTGCCCGCGCAGGGGCTTTTTGTTACATAACGGCATGACCGTTCCGACCCGATCCGCGCCTGCCGCGCCACCGCCCGTTCCCGAGCCGCTCGCGCGTGCCCATGCACGCTACTGGCGCTTCAACGTCGCGCTGATCGCGGTGCTGATGGCGATCGGTTTCGCCGTGTCGTTCATCGTGCCGTTCTTCGGGCCCGCGCTCGCGAGCGTGCGCTTCGCCGGGTTCAGCCTGCCGTTCTACGTCGGTGCGCAGGGCGCGATTCTCGTGTATCTCGTGCTGATCGTCGCGTACATCGGGCTGATGCAACGCGCCGACCGCACGCTGCGCCGCGCGTACGACGATCATGCGGCACGTACCGGCCATCCGAACGGCGGGCGCTGATTCATGCTGACGCATCGACTGATCCGCGCGTATGCGCTCTACACGCTGGGGTTTCTCGGGTTCGTGCTGCTGATGTGGCGGATCGAGCGCGCCACCGGCTCCGGCGTCTGGATCGGCTACGTGTTCCTGTTCGTGCCGATCGCGGTGTACGCGGTGATCGGGCTGCTGTCGCGCACGTCCGATCTCGTCGAATACTACGTGGCCGGGCGGCGCGTGCCGTCCGCGTTCAACGGGATGGCGACGGCGGCCGACTGGCTGTCGGCCGCGTCGTTCATCGGCCTGGCCGGCTCGCTCTATACGACCGGCTACGATGCGCTCGCATACGTGATGGGCTGGACGGGCGGGTTCTGCCTCGTCGCGTTCCTGCTTGCGCCGTATGTGCGCAAGCTCGCGCGCTACACGATTCCCGATTTTCTCGGTACGCGCTTTTCGAGCACGGCCGTGCGTGCGCTCGCGGCCGGCGCGGCGATCCTGTGTTCGTTCGTGTACCTGGTCGCGCAGATCCAGGGGATCGGCCTGATCGCGACGCGCTTCATCGGCGTCGATTTCGCGATCGGGATCTTCTGCGGGCTCGCGGGCATTCTCGTGTGCTCGTTTCTCGGCGGAATGCGCGCGGTCACCTGGACGCAGGTCGCGCAGTACATCATCCTGATCAGCGCGATCCTGATTCCGGTGTCGCTGATCGCGATGAAGAACGGGCTCGGCCCGGTGCCGCAGTTCAGCTACGGCAAGCTGATGGAGCGCGTCGCGGCGCGCGAGGCGCAGGTGCGCGATGCGTCCGACGAACAGCAGGTGCGCGACGCGTATCGACGACAAGCCGCGGACATCCAGACGCGGCTCGACCGGTTGCCTTCGTCGTATGCGGATGCACGCCGCCATCTCGCCGACCAGCTGGCCGACCTGCGGCGCCACAACGGGCCGCTGCGCGAGATCAGCCAGCGCGAGCGCGAGCTGGCGGACTTTCCGCGCGATCCGGCGGCGGCGCGGGTCGCGTGGACGCAGGCGCGTGACGACCTGCTGGCCCGTGCCGAGCCGCCCGTGCCGATGCACGAACCGTTTCCCGCCGCGAGCGATGACGAGCGCAAGCCGCGCGAGCGGAATTTCCTCGCGCTGCTGCTGTGCCTGTCGCTCGGCACCGCGAGCCTGCCGCACATCCTGACGCGTTACAACACGACCACGTCGGTCGCGTCTGCGCGGCGCTCGGTCGGGTGGACCCTGTTCTTCATCGCGCTGTTCTACCTCAGCGTGCCGGTGCTCGCGGTGCTGATCAAGTACGAGATCCTCGCGAACCTCGTCGGGCGGCCGTTCGCCGAATTGCCGGCGTGGGTCACGCAGTGGCATCACTTCGAACCCGACCTGATCAGCGTCGTCGAGGTGATTCGCGGTGGCATCGTGCACTGGTCGGAAATCCAGATGCAGCCGGACATGGTCGTACTGGCCGCGCCGGAGATTGCCGGGCTGCCGTACGTCGTGTCGGGACTGATCGCGGCCGGTGCGCTTGCCGCGGCGCTGTCGACCGCGGACGGGCTGCTGCTGACGATCGCGAACGCGCTGTCGCACGACGTCTACTACTGCATGGTCGCGCCCGACGCATCGAGCCAGCGGCGCGTGACGATCTCGAAGGTGCTGCTGCTCGGCGTCGCGCTGTTCGCGTCGTATGTCGCGTCGCTCAATACGGGGAAGATCCTGTTTCTCGTCGGCGCCGCGTTCTCGCTGGCGGCCTCGAGCTTCTTTCCGGTGCTGGTGCTCGGCGTGTTCTGGAAGCGCACGACGACGCGCGGTGCGATCGCCGGGATGGTGACCGGGCTCGCGGTGTGCGTGTACTACATCGTGTCGACCTATCCGTACTTCACTCAGCTGACGGGATTCGCGGGGCGCACGTGGTTCGGGATCGAGTCGATCAGTTCGGGAGTATTCGGGGTGCCGGCGGGGTTCGCGGTGGCGATCGTCGTGAGTCTGTTCGATCGAAAGCCGGATGACTACACGCGGGCGCTGGTGGATTACATCCGGCATCCGTGACGCGGGTGTCGTTCGGCATGCTCGCGTGCCGGGGCAGCCGGTATCGGCGTCGTGACGGGCGGGTCAGAGCGCGGCAATGCCGAGTTCGGCGCCCTTGGTCGTCTGCACCCGGCTGAAATCGCAGCTTCCGTCCGTCATCCCCTTGGCGTTCGGTATCGCGACGCACACGTACGCACGGATGCCATGAGGCAGTGCCACGTGGCGAAACTCGCCGACCTTGATCGTCGCGACCCGGTCGACGGCAAAGCGATCGTTGATCGGTGTCGCGCTCGACGGGATCGACATCGTCACTTCCGACGCGGCGTTCCCGGTTTGCGATTTCAGCGTCTGGCTGCTGCCGATCTCTCCGCTGACCGAGAAGCGTATCGCCGCCTGTCCCTCGGACACGCGTTGAACCGTGACCGCGAGCGTCGGCATGGCGATTCCCGCCGCGCATTTGCCGGCAGCGCACTCGCGAACGGAAAGCAGCGTGCGAAACGGGGATGCAGGCTGACCGATGACCGACAGGTCGGTAGACGATCCGCCGTCGCGCAGCGCCTTGTCGACCGGCGGGGGAGAGGTCACCGCGACGGTGGTGGTGATCGACGGCGGCGAAAATGCCGTTGCGCAAGCTGACAGCATCGTCGAAGCGACAATCGTCATGGCGAACCCTGGACTGAATCGCATGGATCTGACTCGCGGAGCTGAAACCTCGGATATCGTCAGAAGAATACACATCTTTAGCGAGCGGTGTTCGGGGTTCGATGTGCGATGGGTGCTCGGTCGACGCAGCGGACCGGACGAGCGGGTGTGCCGGCAACGGTCCGCGTGAGCGCGGCCACGATCTGCTCCGTCGAGTATGGCTTGCGTTTCATCGCCAACCTCCCGTTCCTAACGGGAAAATTGCCGCCGACACACTAACACCCGGTTGTGTCCAGGATTCCTGGAGTAGATCAGGGTTCACGCCAGCGGCAACGAGTTGACCGAGAAACTTCCGCACGATCTTCCAGACTCAGCGTCAGCTTGCGTCAAGTCGGCAAATATTTCTCGGACTTTTTGGCGCGACCTTTTACAATAATTCTTGAATCATGCAATCAATCATTTTTAATGAAGCCATGAAAAAAATCATCCCGCTTGTGTTTTTAATTTTACCCATAACCTCTTTTGCTGACGCGTGTGCCAATAGCGGGAACGTATACGGCGACTTGTCATGTACCAACCAAGCCCTCGATAAATCAAAAAAAGAACTCAATTTGATTTATCAAAAACTTTACTCTGCCACGCAGTACAAGAATGAATTTGAGCAATCTCAGAAGGCTTGGCTCAATTACCGGGACAAGCAGTGCAACGGTTATATTGCAGCCGAGGCGTCGCAATCCCAAGGCGCCGGCTCCGGTCTGATCACAAAAGATTGCCTTGCCACGATAACAAAACAGCGAGTTGATTATTTAAGGACTCTTCTCGGGAAATAGTAGCCTGACGTGATGAATTTAATTCGTATCGGAGGTGACACCCGGCCACGGATCAAAGTCGAAACTGGTTCTACGTCAATTCGATTCGACGGCCGGTATGTCGCACGCAAAGGCGGTGATTCGTCTATGACGGACGGCGCTGTTTAACAGATGCCTATTGGATTGGCCTGGTGGAGAAACTCGATGGCTGAGCGTAGCGGGACCGCCTCCTCCCAAATGGAACGGTGAACGCCGAGCACGATTACATCGCCGTGCCCGAGCTCTTTCAAGTTTCGCGCCAGTCGCTAAGGTTCACCGCACAAGGAATTGTCCGGGATGACTAGCTGACCGTATTGAGCAGAGAATCCCGCTGCTACGGGATTCAACCTCAGCTCGATGTTTCCGCCTGTCCGCACTTCTTCGATCGCGAACAATTGGGCATCACTCAGGGCAATGGAAAAGGTGTGGCAGACAACACCGCCCCTCTGTGCTGAGACCCAGTTGAATCGGAAGATCGGGACGCACGTCCCCGGACCGGCTCGACCAGTGCACATATCGCCGAGTCTCGCGCGCAACGGATGACCGAAGAGTCCTTGCGACGCTCTTGGCAAGTCGAGGAATCGACGTTTGATGGTCGGCTTGTGAGCCGAAAAACAAAAAACCCCGTAAGTCATTGACTTTGCGGGGTTTTCGACATTGTTCTGGCGGAGAGAGGGGGATTCGAACCCCCGATAGGCGATTAACCTATACACGCTTTCCAGGCGTGCGACTTAAACCACTCATCCATCTCTCCGGAAGACCGAGAGTATAGCAAACTCTGGCGGCAGCCCGCCACTCCCTTCGGCGATCTTCGGAAATCCGTCGTCATCGACAGCCATACCGACCGCGGCTCGCCTTGTATCGGGTACCCGCCGGTCGTCGGCGGCCAGTACGACTTGTTCGTGACATTGCGTACGATTGCGCGCAACGTCGTCTTCCTGCCGAACAGCGCCGTCGCACAACGCGCACCGAGATCATAGCGGTCCCACGCCGGGATCGACGCCACGCGACCGCCGAGCGGACCTCGGGGCGAACATGCGATCATGAGCCGTTCGAATGCGTCGCCATTGTTCGCGCGTGCCGGCAGCGGCCTGCGCGGCCGAAGACGGCGACGCCATCCCGTTCGCAAGCTCCCTTCAGAAGGAACGCCACGCCATGTCGCTGTCCGCCTTGCTCGCTTTTGCCCTGATCCTCTCCGTCGGCGTCGCGACGCCCGGCCCGACGGTGTTGCTCGCGATGAGCAACGGCTCACGGTACGGATTGCGTCACGCACTGGTCGGCATGCTCGGCGCCGTTACCGCCGATGTCGTGATGGTCGCGCTGGTCGGGTTCGGTCTCGGGATGCTGCTCGAAGCATCGGAAACGGCGTTCGTCACGCTGAAGCTGGCCGGTGCCGCGTGGCTCGCCTATGTCGGTGTGCGGATGCTGCTCTCGTCCGGCGGTCGTGCTGCCGCGCAGGCAGTCGGTCAGGCGATGCCCGATCGGCGGACCGCGTTCCTGAAGAGTTTTTTCGTCGCCATGAGCAACCCGAAGTATTACCTGTTCATGTCCGCGCTGCTGCCGCAGTTCGTCGACCGGTCGCACGCGATCGCGCCGCAGTACGCGATCCTCGCGGCGACGATCGTCGCGATCGACGTCGCCGGGATGACCGGCTACGCGCTGCTCGGCGTGCACTCGGTGCGCGTGTGGAAAGCGGCCGGCGAGAAGTGGCTGAACCGCGTCAGCGGGTCGCTGCTGCTGATTCTCGCGGGATATGTCGCGTTGTACCGCAAGGCCGCGAACTGACGCGACGATGCTTCCGGCACACGATCTCGGCCAACCGGCCCGGCGATGAAGCCGATCGAACGCTTCGCGCTCGAAACGCACGACGGTCCGTACGAAACGTGGCCGTCGCGCACCGCCGTGCTCGTGAACGGCGAGCGCTCCGGCCTCACGGTTTCCGGTTACGTGCTGCTTCGCCAGTTCGAGACGCCGGCCGCTTATCTGCTCGTCACCGACTACGACTGCCTGTTCGAGGAGGCCGTCACGTTCACGCTCGTGTCGAAGGATCCATTGACGGAAATCGCGCGGCGCACGGTCGGCGCGATGTATGCGTCGTGCCATCTGGACGACCTCGCGTGGGCCGACGACCGGCATTTCAGCGCGACGTTCGTGGACATCGACGGACGATGGGATTTTACGATTCGTGACCGATCGGTGCCGTTCATCCTGCCCAGGCTCGGGATGAATCGCGTGCGGGATCGCTAATGCGCGATCGGTGTCCGCGAGGGGATTGGCCCCGTGAGTGCGCCGCCTGAAACCCGCTCAAACAGGCGGTTTCATTTCTCTTTCGCATTGATCGGACATGTAAGTTTCGGCGTGTCCGAATCTCGCGTGGCCAGCCCGCATCGCGGCAGGAGCGGGGGCACCCGGGCACGACGTCCGTTCATCACCTTACAAAATGAATGGAAATTGAAAGAATTCCTTCCCTTGACGCAAGGCGCTCGGGCCATTTATTGTCCGTCTGCCGCCCGTGAGAGAGCACGGCGGTTATCGCGGATGCGCGCCACGCGCGCACGACAACACGCAGCAGAAAGCAGAAAAGGAAACGTGGTAGCCACATGAAGCCGCTATTCGATGACAAGAACTCCGATGCGGTCAGCGATCGTCCTTCCACCCCGTCTTCGTCACCCGTCGCCGTGCCTGCCGCCGCCGTCACCGTGCCGGCCGCGCGCCCGACGGAGAATGTCCGCCTGATCACCGTCGACGAGATCGACCAGCTCGGCGCGACGCAGGGCACGCGAATCGCCGCTTTTTCCCAGCAGATTCTCGCGAGCGTCCGCGCGTCGGATGCCGACCAGTTCGGTGACAAGCTCAACGAACTGATCGCGACCGCGAAGGGGCTCGATCCGCGCGGTGCCGACAAGGGCGGGCTGCTCACGCAGGTCACGCGGCTGTTTCGCTCGACCAAGGAGAAGCTGCTGTCGCAATACGAATCGGTGAGCAAGCGGATGGACACGCTCGTCGTCGAGCTCGAGAGCCATGCGCGGCGCCAGAAGGCCGGCATCGACGAGCTCGAGCGGATGTACAACGACAACTACGCGCTGCACCAGGAGCTCGCGCAGTCGAAGGCGCTCGGCGAAACGGCGCTCGCGACGCTGCGTGCGCATCTCGCGGCCGGCCAGCAGCCGGCGGACGACGCGTTCGCCGCACAACGCCTGCTCGACGTGCAGCGCAAGGTCGACGCGCTCGAAAGCAAGCTCGACGACCTCGACCGCGCGATGCTGATGTCGAAGCAGCTCGCGCCGCAGATCCGCATGGAGCAGGACCAGAAACGCACGCTGACGTCGAAGTTCATGACGATCAAGACCGTGCTGATCCCCGCGTGGACCAATGCGTTCGCGCTCTACCTCGAGCAGCTCAGCACGAAGCGCGCGGCGGCACTCGCGAACGCGACGTACGACGCGGCCGACGAGGCGATCCGCGCGCAGGCCGACCTGAACCGCCAGAACGCGCAGGAAGTCGCGAAGCTCGGCCAGCGCCCGGTGATCTCGACCGACACGTTCGAATACGCGCAGCAGCAGCTGTTCGGCGCATTCGACGACATCACGCAGATCATCGCCGACGGCAAGCGCCAGCGCGAGCAGGACGCGCCGCGCCTGCGCCAGCTCGAACAGGACCTGATCACCCGATTCGCTCCGAAGCACAACTGAGAGAACTGAGAGAACACCGCATGATTACGCTTGAGAAACGCGCGGCGAAGGTCGCGATCGTCCTCGAAAAACGCCAGATCCTGAAGCCGCCCGTCGTGCGCGTCGGCGCGGCGCTCGACATCTCCGGCTCCGCGAAGCCGCTCTACCAGTCGGGCGTGATCCAGGAGACGCACGACCGGATCCTCGGCATCGCACTGAAGTTCGACGACAACGGCGAAGTCGACACGTGGACCTTCACCGAAGGCTACAACCGGCTGCCGACCGCGACGCCGGACAACTACGGTTCGTACATTTCCGACCACGTGCTCGAAGCGCGGATCGACAAATGGGGCGGCACGCAGTACGCGCCGGTGATGAACGACATCGTCGACTTCTTCTTCCGCGCGCCGCAGCCGTCGCCGCGACGCGAAGAGAAGCGCGGTTTCCTGAGCCGGCTGTTCGGCGGCGCGGACGAGACGCCGGCACCGGCGGCTTCCGCGCCGGTGAACGGCCATCTGCCCGCATGGGTACTGTTCGTCACCGACGGGCAGAACCCGAAGAACGATCGCAAGCGCGTGCGCCAGCTGCTGGCCGAGTCGCAGCACTACCCGCTGTACTGGTCGCTCGTCGGCGTCGGCGACCCGAGCGAATTCGGCTTCCTCGCGGAAATCGCGGAAGAGATGCCGAACGTCGGCTTCCTGCATCTCGAATCGCTCGACATCAGCGACGAACAGATCTACGAACAGTTGATCACGCAGGAATTCTGCGACTGGGTGCGCGCGAAGTAAGCGCGGCCCGCACGTCATTTTTTCCCGAAACTCGAACCCCACATCATGTTGAAAGACTTCAAGATCCCGCTGTCGCTCACGGCGCTCGCACTGGTCGCCGCGTATTTCCTCGGCGGCGTGAAAGACATGCTGATCGTCGCGGTCCTGTGCGTGCTCGAAATCTCGTTGTCGCTCGACAACGCGGTCGTCAACGCCTCCGTGCTCAAGAACTGGTCGGAGAAGTGGCGCAACCGCTTCATGGTGTTCGGCCTGCCGGTCGCCGTGTTCGGCATGCGGCTCGTGTTCCCGCTGCTGATCGTCGCGGTGATCGGCCACATCGGCATGTGGGATGCGCTGACGCTCGCGATCGAGTCGCCGGAGAAGTACGCGGCGATCCTGACTTCCGCGCATCACCAGGTGTCGGCGTTCGGCGGCGCGTTCCTGCTGATGGTGTTCTTCAAGTTCATGCTCGACACCGAGAAGGACGAGCACTGGATCGGCTTCCTCGAAAGCCCGATGCGCCATCTCGGCCGCATCACCGCGCTGGAAGTGGCGCTGACGCTCGCGATCGTGATCGTCGCGTCGTTCTACGTGCCGTCGGCGGAACAGGTCGCCTTCCTGCTGGCGGGCGCGTTCGGCGTGATCAGCTTCGTGATCGCACACGGTATCGGCGACCTGATCGGCGGCGAGGAAACGGGCACGCGCGTGGTGCGCGAAGGCGTCGCGGGTTTCATGTATCTCGAGGTGCTCGATTCGTCGTTCAGCTTCGACGGCGTGATCGGCGCATTCGCGCTGTCGAACAACATCTTCCTGATCGCGCTCGGCCTCGGCGTCGGCGCGGCCTATATCCGGGAGATGACGCTCGTGCTGCTGAAGAAGGGCACGCTCGCGCAGTACCGCTATCTCGAGCACGGCGCGTTCTGGGCGATCGGTGCGCTCGCAACGATCATGTTCCTCGGCGTGAAGTTCGAGGTGCCCGAGGTCATCACGGGCCTGGTCGGCGCGGCGATGATCGCCGCGGCCGTGTGGTCGTCGATCGTCGTGCAGCGCAAGGAAGATCGCACCGCGGTGGCCGGCGAATAGGCGCGCGCCGCACGAAAACCATCAACGAGGGGGCCGCGCAGGGCGGCCCGGCATTGCCGCCGGCGCAACGGCGGTTCCAGCAGAAGAGGTTCAGATGATCAATTTGTCGAAAGGCGGTCGCGTCAACCTGTCGAAGGAAGCGCCCGGCACGCAGAAGTTCCGCATCGGTCTCGGTTGGGACGCGAACGCGACGGACACGGGCACGGATTTCGATCTCGACGTGTCGGTGTTCCTGTGCAAGTACGACGCGCAGAGCAATCCGAAGCTGATCTCGGATCAGCATTTCGTGTTCTACAACAGCGAAGTGCGCACGATGGAGCGCAAGGAAACCTTCATCCAGCCGGGCGACGATTTCCCGAAGCGCGGGATGCCCGCGTCGAAGTGCCTGGGTGTCGTGCATAGCGGCGACAACCGCACGGGCAGCGGCGGCGGCGACGACGAGGTGATCTTCATCGACGTGACGAAGCTCGCCGCGGACATCGAGGAAATCTCGGTGGTCGTGACGATCGACCAGGCCGAAGCGCGCCGCCAGAATTTCGGCCAGGTGCGCAACAGCTACATCCAGATCGCCGACGAGGTGTCGGGCGCGGTGATCGCGAAGTACGCGCTCGAGGAGGACTTCTCGATGGAGACGTCGGTGCAGGTGGGCAGCTTCTATCGCCGCGACGGCCACTTCATGTTCAAGGCGGTCGGCGCCGGCTACAACCGCGGCCTGGGCGACTTCGTGCGCGCGTACGGCGGCGCGGTCTGACTGTCGGCAGTCCGGCCGGCGGGACACCGCCGCGCCGGGCAGGAAGCAGCGATGACGAATCCGTCCGACGAGCCGAAACGGCTCGAGTTCGATACGACGCCCGAGCGCACGCCCGGGCGTCTTGCGTTCGACGCGCCGCCCGCGGCCGCGACGACGCCGGGCACGCGCGCGCCCGAGCGGCCGGCACCGCAGGCGCTCGACTTCGGGCCGGCGCCCGACAGGCCCGTGCGCACCGCGCCGGCTGAGGCGGTCGGCCGCGCGGTGTTCGGCGAGTCGAACCATCCGCAGCTCGAAGCATGCTTCCGCGCCGCGCAGGCCAGCTTCCCGAATCTCTATCCCGACTACGCGCCACGCATCGAGCGGCACATCCGGCAACTGGTGCCGCTGAAGCTCACGACGGTCGCGACGATCGGCGACGGCGCGCTGGAGACGGCGGGCAACCTCGTCGAAGCCGTCGCAGCCACCACGCGCGAATTCAACGAACTCGGCGCGGCCGACATGATGGCCGGCATGCTCGCGCAGGCGACGCGCAAGGCCGGCATGTTCGAACGCTGGTTCGGCGGGGCCGCCGGGCATGTCGATTATCGAGCGGCGCTCGGTGCGCTCAAGCAGTCGCTCGGCTTCTTTCCGCGCCGCACCGAGGAACTCGCCGCGAAGGTTCGCCATGCGGAGGAAAATCTCGTGGTCGTGCTCGCGGCGCTGAGCGCGGTGTCGGACGTCGTGCGCGCACCGGACGATGCGGGTGTCGAGCGCACGCTGTTCGACCGCCGCAACATCGTCGGGCAGGCGGTGCAGCAGATCCGCATGCAACCCGCGCAATTGCGCGGGCTCGACGAGCGCGTGACCGATCTGCTGTCGCGCGCCGATCACCTGATGAACGTCGTGCTGCCGGCGGCGCTGGCGGCGCGGCCGCAGCGCTGAGCGAACGGCGCGTTGGGCACGAAGCGCACGAATGCGCGCGCCGTGGCGCGCGCATTCGCTGCGCGGGCCCACCACGCCACGTCACGCCATTTCACGTGCCCCGGCGCGAGTCTGCTATCTTCCCGGGCATCTCATTGCTTTCCCGCCGATTCTCCATGACCGACCGCATCGTTGCCGCATTCGATTTCGACGGCACCATCACGACGACCGACAGCTTCCGCCATTTCGTCCGCTATGCGGTCGGCACGCCGCGCTTCGCATGGGCCGGGCTGCGTGCACTGCCGTGGATCGTCGCGATGAAGGCCGGGCTGCTGTCGCGTGGCGATGCGAAAGCGAAGTTCGCGTCGTTCGCGTTCGGGCCCGTGCGCGAGGACGCGCTCGATGCGCAGGCACGCACGTTCGTCGACACCTACCTGCCGGGCCTCGTGCGTCCGGAAATGCTCGAACGCATTCGCGAGCACCGGGCACGCGGGCATGAAGTCGTGCTGGTGAGCGCGTCGCCGTCGCTGTACCTGGAGAAGTGGGCGAAGACGGCCGGCTTCGATGCGGTGCTCGCGACGCGGCTCGCGTTCGAGCGCGGCACGTTTGCCGGCCGGCTCGACGGCGAAAACTGCTGGGGGCCGCAGAAGGTCGTGCGGCTGCGCGGGTGGTGGGGCAACCGGCCGCCGAAACAGCTGTTCGCGTACGGCGACAGCCGCGGCGACAAGGAAATGGCCGAGCTCGCGAACTGGTCGTGGATCCGCGGGCAAGGGCCGATGCCGCCGATCGGCGGCTGAGCCGGCGCGGCGCCGGTCTTACATCACGCGTCGGCTTGCGCGTGGCGAGCGCGGCGCGACGGTCGATGCGGGCCCCAGCGATTTGCACGCGCGAAGGTGCCGACGTCGTTGAAGCGCACGCCGACTTCACGCAGCGCCGCATGCGCGGTGTGCGCGGTCAGCTGGCGAATGTAGAACGGGTCGCGCACCACGAAGTGATGGATCGCATGCGTGCTGCCGAAGTTGAAGCAGAACAGCTGGAACGGCAGCATCCACCACGGGTTGAGCACCTGCGTCTGCTGGATCACGTTGCGTGAATCGATATCGCCGAAGTAATGCATGTTCGAGCTGACGAAGTTGATGCAGAAGCTGCGCACGAAGTTCGGCCCGAGCCACACCACGGCCAGGAAATCGACGACGCTCATCACGCGCGCGACGATGGCCGGCACCGTCACCGCGTAGCCGAACGCATGCAGCGCGAACAGGCCGGCGTGATAGACGATGAACGCATGCCACAGCACGTAATACACGTGACCGACCGGCATGTACGACGACACCTGCTCGACGCGCAACTGCAAGCGTTCGGACGGGTCCTGCACCGGCTGAGCGGCCACGTACTGCTTCACCTTGCGGCGCATCGCGGCCGGCCGCAGCACGACGGCGAGCATGCCGTCGGCGATCATCAGCAGGCGCTTCACACCCCAGCGCTCGCCGTTGGTGATGCCGAATTCCTCGAGATCCGATTCGCCGCCCGACACTTTGTGGTGATGCAGGTGCATGCGCCGCCGCGTCCACGGGTTGATCGTGCCGGGCCGCGTGAGCCAGCACAGCGCCATCATCAGGTGATAGGCCCACGGCGTCTTCTTGAAGTACATCAGGTGGATCAGGTCGTGCTCGAGCTCGTGGATCAGCGACGTGACGAACGCGGCGAGCGGCAGCGCGACGTACCACGCGATCGCCCCGCGCGCATACAGCCACGCGATCGCGAGCATCGCGCTCACCGACACGGCCATCACGGTCGCGCCGACGAGGTTCTGGTTGTCGAGCAGCGGAAAGCGCGCGCGGATCGCGTCGCTCGCGGCGTTGACCTCGCGGCGGACGTACGCGACCTTGTCCGCGTCGTGGCGAAAGGCGGTTCGTGCGGGTTGGCTCATCGACCGGATTCCTGCGGAAAGAGTGGGGCGTTATGCCGATGTGACAAGCATAGGCGCGCACCGGGCCGCCCGCGAGGGCCGCGGGTGCCAATGGCGGTGTCATTTCGGGCCACGTTGCCCGGCCGGCGCGGCTAGAGTCTCGCCCCGGTGTCATTGCGGGCCAGCGGCGCTACAATCCGCCGAAACCGCTCCGGAGTCCTCCGCATGGCCCTGTCCGTCCCGGATGCCGCGCGCCAGTTGAACAAGGCGACGGTGTCGTCCGCGTATGCGCTGTTCATGCTGATGCTGGCCGAGGAGCGCGGTATCGACGGCGGACGCATTCTCGCGGGCTCGGGTGTCGAGCGCGACCGGCTCGCGCAGCCCGATGCGCGCATCACGCCGCTGCAACAGGCGGCGATCGTGTTCAACCTGCTCGACGCGACGGACGATCCGTCGATCGCGATCGAGATCGGCCTGCGCAGCAGCCTGACGAAAGCGGGACTGATCGGCTTCGGGCTGATGAGCTGCGCGACGCTCGGCGAGGCGATCTCGCTCGGCATCCGCTACCTGCCGACGCGCGTGCCGTTCTTCTCGGTGCGGCTCGCACGGCTCGACGGGACCGTCGACATCGACGTGCTCGAAGCGTTTCCGCTCGGCCGGCTGCGGCAGTTCGCGGTCGAGAACTTCCTGGTCGAGACGGCGATCCTGTTCAATTCGCTGCTGTATCCGGTGCCCGGACGCACGTTGCAGTCGCGCGCCGAACTCCATTTCGAATGGCCCGAGCCGCCGTGGTTCGAGCGTTATCGCGCGCGGCTGCCGCGCTGCCATTTCGACGCGAGCGCGAACCGCATCCGTTGCGATGCCGCGCTGCTCGACGAACCGATCGGCACCGCGAACGCGCACACCGCGCAGATGATCGTGCAGCAGTGCGAGGCCGAACTCGCGCGGCTCGGTTATGCGGAAAGCATCGTCGAGCGCGTGCGCAACCTGCTGATCTGTGGCGAGGGCGGCTATCCGGCGGTCGACGACGTCGCGCGCGAGCTGCATGTATCGGCGCGTACGCTCAAGCGCAAGCTCGCCGAATACGGTGCGACCTATTCGACGCTGCTCGACGAGATCCGGTTGCGCGACGCGCTGCGGCTGCTCGAGGGAACGCGGCTGCCGGTGGACGAGATCGCCGCGCGCGTCGGTTATACGGATCGCGCGAACTTCACGCGTGCGTTCAAGCGCTGGACGGGTGTCGCGCCGAGCGAGCGGCGCTGAACGCGGGCATGCGCCGGCCCGCTTGGCGGGACTGCCGCTTCATGCTCCACGTATCCCTTCTTCAGACGATCTCGACCCAGTTCGCGCCGCGCCCGCCCGGCACGCGTGCGTGCGGCGACAGCGCGCCGTCGTCCTGCGAGATCGCATACACCGACACGTATTCCGACTGTTCGCCGCACGCGACGAGCCAGCGCCCCGACGGATCGATCGCGAACCCGCGCGGCTGCGTCTCGGTGGCCGTTGCGTGCGCGGGCTCGAACGTGCCGTCAGCGGTGCGGCGATAGCAGAGCAGGCGGCTCGACGTGCGTTCGCTGACGTAGGCGAAACGCCCGTCGGGGCTCAGGTGCAGGTCGGCGGCCCAGACGGAGGGCTCGGCGGGCGCGGGTGGTCGCGCATGGCCCGGCGCGAGTTCGGCGACGGCCGGATGGCGCGCACTCACGTGCACCTCGCCGAGCCGGCCGGTGTCGGGGTCGCACGCGAACGTGGCGAGCGTGGCCTGGAATTCGCTGACGACGACGAGCGTTCGGCCGTCGCGCGCGAACTGCAGGTGGCGCGGGCCGAGCCCGGCCGGCACGCGCGTTTCGCCGTGTTCGAGCGCGCGCAGGCCGGCCGCGTCCTCGACCAGCGCGAAGCTGAACACGCGATCCGATCCGAGCGAGCTGACATAGGCGAAACGGTTGTCCGGCGACACGATCACCGAGTGAGCGTTCGCGATGCCGCCCACGACCTGCAGCGGCGTGCCGTCGCCGTCGCGCACGCGCGCGGCGTCGTAGAGGCTCAGCGAATTTCCGCCGTACGACGCACCGAGCAGCCAGCGGCCGCCGCGGTCGAGCGACAGGTACGCATGGCTCGCGTCGATCGCGGCCGCGCCGATGCGCACGAGCGCGCCGGTGGCCGGCACGACGCGGAACGCGACGATCGTCGGCTGTTCGCCGCGCGTCGCGACATAGAGCCGCGCGCGGTCGGCCTGCACGGCGATCGGCATCGCGACGTCGGCTGCCGGATAGCGGGCGAGCGGCGCGAGCGTGCCGTCGGCCGCGAGGGAGAACGTGGCGAGGTCGGCGTCGGCGGCGTTCGAGACGACGACGGTCAGGCGGTCAGTGTTCGGCATGGCGGAGCATCGATGCGTTCGTCAGGGCGGTGTCGGCCGGCAGGCCGCGCGGCGGATCGCTGCGCCGGTGCGTGCGCGCGAACAGCGCGGCCACGGCGGCGACGAGCGACGCGATCGCGAGCGCATACAGCCCGCCCGTGATCGAACCCGTATGTTGCTTCAGATAGCCGAAGGCCGTCGGCGCGACGAAGCCGCCGAGGTTGCCGACCGAGTTGATCAGCGCGATTACGGCCGCGGCCACGCGCGTGTCGAGATAACCCTGCGGGATCGGCCAGAACAGTGACGCCGCGGCCTTGAAGCCGAGTGCGGCGAAGCAGATCGACGCGAACGACCAGGCCGGATCGTGCGACGTCGACGCGAACAGCCCGCACGCGGCGAGCACGAGCGCGAACGCGAGCCAGCGCTGCGGATGCTTCCATTTCGACGACAGCACCGCGAAGCCGTACATCGCGCCGATCGCGATCATCCACGGAATCGTGTTGTACAGGCCGACCTGGAAATCGGTGAGGCCGCCCATCTTGCGGATGATCGTCGGCAGCCAGAACGTCGCCGCGTAGATCGTCAGCTGGATCGAGAAATACAGGAAGCAGAACAGCACGATCTGCGGATCGCGCAGCAGCGCGGTGGCGCGCACCGGCACGTTCGAGCGCACGTCGCGCGTCGCGCGTTCCTCGTCGAGCGCGTTCTGCAGCGCCGTGCGTTCCTCGGCCGTGAGCCACGTCGCGTCGCGGATGTGCGATTTCAGCAGCAGCCAGCTCGCGCCGCACAGCGCGACGGAGAACAGCCCTTCGATCAGGAACATCCACTGCCAGCCTTCGAGGCCGAAGCCGCGGATCGACAGCAGCGCACCGGTGACGGGCCCGGACAGCACCGACGCGAACGCGGAGCCGCCGAGGAAGATCGCCATCGCCTTGCCGCGCTCCTGCGGCGGCAGCCATTGCGACAGGTACAGCACGACGCCGGGAAAGAAACCGGCCTCGGCCGCGCCGAGCAGGAAGCGCAGGGCATAGAACGACGTGTCGTTCCACACGAACGCCATCGCGGCCGCGACGATGCCCCACGTCGCCATGATCCGCGCGAGCCACACGCGGGCGCCGTAGCGTTGCATCAGCAGGTTCGACGGCACCTCGAACAGCGCGTAGCCGACGAAGAACAACCCGGCACCGAGGCCGTACGCGGCCGCGCCGATACCGATCGACGCTTCGAGGTGGCGGTCGACGAAGCCGACGTTCACGCGGTCGATGTAGTTCGCGATGAACATGATCAGCACGAGCGGCAGTACATGCCACTTCACTTTCGAGACGGCGGACGCGAGCGGGTCGCGTCCGGGCAGGGCGGGCGAGGGCGGGTTCAAGCGTGTCTCCGGTCGGGCGGGGTCGTGTAGTATGTCGTCGTATGACATGGTACGCCTGAGTGCCGGTGAAGACGTCGCGGGTTTACCCGGGAAATGCCCAGATATTGGGGAGATTCATGCGATTCGCCGGGCGGTTGTCAATGTCTGATGACATATGACATGAAACGAGTGCGTACCAGTGGCCGGGGTACCCGGTGGCGACCCGCGCGCGTGGTGCACTCCCCGGCAACCCGTTCGGCGGTTACTCTCGCGGCCGCTACGCCATCGACACGACGCTGTTGAGCAGCGTCTTCACGAGCACGGCTTGCCGCGTTGCGCCCGTTTTCGCGAAGATGCCGCGCAGGTGCGCGCGCGCGGTGTTCTTCGTGATGCCGGTCGCGGCGGCGGCCTCGTCGAGCGTCAACCCGTCGACGAGCAGCAGCGCGATTTCGGTTTCCATCGGCGTGAGCCGGAACAGCCGGTGCAGCATGTCGCGCGACCTCTGCGGCGACGACGCGGGATCGCGCACGAACACCGCGACGGCCGGCCGGTGCCGGCGGTCCTCGGCACCGCGGTAGGGCGCGAGCGGGCGCAGCAGCACGCTCAACGGCATCGCGCCGCCGGGGCGCGACAGCGTGGTGGCTTCGATGCGGGCGAGCGCGCCCGCGCGGAAATGCTCGAGCGCGGCCTGCAACGCCTTCTGCAGCCGGCGCTCGTCGAGCGGGCACGAGGCGTGGAGCCGCTCGTGGCGCACGCACAGCCCGTCCTGCTGCTCGATCAGCCGCTCGGCGATGCGGTTGCGCTCGATCACGCGGCCGTCCTCGTCGACGATCGCGGTGCCGACATCGAGCCGGTCGACGGTGCCCGCGTACAGCGCGCGTTCGGCGTCGAGCACGTCGAACGCCGCGTGCAGTTCGACTGCCCGCTGCAGGTGCGGCAGCAGCGTCGCGACCTGCGCGCGTTCGGCCGCGTCGAAGTCCTGCCCGCCGTGCGCGCGGCTCACGAAGAACGCGCATTCGACGCCGCGTTCGCCGCGCAGGTTCGCGCCGAGGATGTAGCGCAGGTCGAGCGGCTGTAGATACTGCCGGTAGAAATCGTGCGCGCGCCACGCGGTTTCGCCGAACAGCCGGTCGGCCGTGAAGACCTGGCCGGGCGGCTGGTCGAGGAACGGGCACAGCGCATAGAACTGCTCGCTGTACGACGGCTCGCCGGGCAGCAGCGGGCCGTGCGCCGACGCGTTGATGATGAGCCCGTGCCGTGCGCCGCCCGGGTTGCGCAGCACCAGTGTCGTGAAGCGCGCGTCGAGCCGCACGCGGACCGCTTCGAGGAAACCGGCCCACGGGGTCGCTTCCGACGGGCCCTGATAGACGAGCCCGAGCCACGCGCTGAGTTCGCGCGCCGTCCACGCCGCGTCGTCGAAGCCGTCGTGCGCGGCCGGATCGCCGGGTGCCAGCGCGATGGGCATGCTCGTGTTCTCCTGGATCGGGGGGGAGGGTTCCCGAGCCAGCATACCGGCCGCCCGGCGGCCCGCGTCGTCCGAACGGAGGAGGCGGCGCGCCCCGGCGGGCAGGCGGGCAGCCGCCGGGCTGCCCGCCTGCGGCGCCTACGCCGCGCGCTCGCGCAGCAGGTAAGCGACGATGCGCCCGGCCGCTTCGTCAGGGGACTCGGCGACCGTATCGACGCGCAGTTCGGGCCGCGCGGGCGGCTCGTACGGCGAATCGATGCCCGTGAAATGCTTCAGCTCGCCGCGCCGCGCCTTCTTGTACAGGCCCTTCGGGTCGCGCTCCTCGGCGACCGCGAGCGGCGTGTCGACGAACACCTCGACGAACTCGTCGGGGCCGGCGAGCGCACGCGCCATCTCGCGTTCCGAGCGGAACGGCGAGATGAACGACACGAGCGTGATGAGCCCCGCGTCGAGCATCAGCCGCGCGACTTCGGCGACGCGCCGGATGTTCTCCACGCGATCGGCCTCGGTGAAGCCGAGATCGCGATTGAGCCCGTGCCGCACGTTGTCGCCGTCGAGCAGGTACGTGTGCTTGCCGAGCGCGTGCAGCCGCTTCTCGACGAGGTTCGCGATCGTCGACTTGCCGGCGCCCGACAGCCCCGTCAGCCACACGATGCGCGGCGTCTGCGTCTTCTGCGCGGCACGCGCGGCGCGGTCGACGTCGACGGCCTGCCAGTGCACGTTGTGCGCGCGGCGCAGCGCGAAGTGCAGCATCCCGGCACCGACCGTGTCGTTGGTGAAGCGGTCGATCACGATGAAGCCGCCCGTGTGGCGGTTGCGGTCGTACGGATCGAACGCCACGGGCCGGTCGAAGCTCAGGTTGCACACGCCGATTTCGTTGAGCGCGAGCGTGCGCGCCGCGAGATGCTCGCGCGTGTTCACGTCGACCTTGTACTTCGGCGTCGCGCAGGTCGCGCCGACCGTCTGCGTGCCGAGTTTCACGAGATACGGGCGGCCGGGCAGCAGCGGCGCGTCGTGCATCCACACGAGCGTCGCCTCGAACTGGTCGGCCACCTCGGGCGGCGCATCCGCGCGCGCGATCATGTCGCCGCGGCTGATGTCGATCTCGTCGGCGAGCGTGAGCGTCACCGCGTCGCCGGCGTGCGCGATGTCGCTTTCGCCGCGTTGCGTGATCAGCGATGCGACGCGGCTCTCCTTGCCGGACGGCAGCACGCGCACGCGCTCGCCGACGCGGATCTCGCCCGATGCGATGCTGCCCGCGTAGCCGCGGAAATTCAGGTGCGGGCGGTTGACCCACTGCACCGGCAGCCGGAACGGCTCGTCGCGCGTCACGCGCGCGGCGAGCGGCAGCGTGTCGAGATGCTGCATCAGCGTCGGGCCCGCGTACCACGGCATCCGCGCGCCCGGCGCGATCACGTTGTCGCCGCGCAGCGCCGACAGCGGGATGCTGACGATCTCCGCCAGCCCGAGCTCGGCCGCGAACGCGCGATAGTCGGCGTCGATGCGCTCGAACACGGCCCGGTCGTAGTCGACCAGGTCCATCTTGTTGATCGCGAGCACCACGCGCCTGATGCCGATCAGCGCGACGAGATGGCTATGACGGCGCGTCTGCGTGAGCACGCCCTTGCGCGCGTCGATCAGGATCACGGCGAGATCGGCGGTCGACGCGCCGGTGATCATGTTGCGCGTGTACTGCTCGTGGCCGGGCGTGTCGGCGACGATGAACTTGCGGCGCGCGGTCGCGAAGAAGCGGTACGCGACGTCGATCGTGATCCCTTGCTCGCGCTCGGCCGACAGGCCGTCGACGAGCAGCGCGAAATCGAGCTCGCCGCCCTGCGTGCCGACCTTCTTCGAATCGGCTTCGAGCTGCGTGAGCTGGTCGTCGAACAGCATGTTCGATTCGTAGAGCAGGCGGCCGATCAGCGTGCTCTTGCCGTCGTCGACGCTGCCGCACGTGATGAAGCGCAGCAGGTCCTTCGTCTGCGCATCGTCGGCGTGCATGTTGGGCGTCGCGTGTGCGTGTGCCTCGGGCGCGGTGAGAACGTGTGCCATCAGAAATATCCCTCCTGTTTCTTCTTCTCCATCGAGGCGGCCGAATCGCTGTCGATCAGGCGTCCTTGTCGTTCCGACGTGCCCGTCTCGCGCATTTCCCGAAGGATGTCGTCGAGCGAGCTCGCGTCGCTGTCGATCGCGCCCGTCAGCGGATAACAGCCGAGCGTGCGAAAGCGCACCTTGCGCATCTGCGGCACTTCGCCTTGGCGCAGCGGCAGGCGTTCGTCGTCGACCATGATCAGCGCGCCGTCGCGTTCGACGACGGGCCGTTCCTTCGCGAAGTAGAGCGGCACGATCGGGATGTCGTGAAGCTGGATGTACTGCCAGATGTCGAGCTCGGTCCAGTTGGAGATCGGGAACACGCGCAGGCTTTCGCCCTTGCGCTTGCGCGCGTTGTACAGCGACCAGAGTTCGGGGCGCTGGCGCTTCGGGTCCCAGCGGTGCTGCTCGGAGCGCAGCGACACGATGCGTTCCTTCGCGCGCGATTTCTCCTCGTCGCGGCGCGCGCCGCCGAACGCGGCATCGAAGCCGTAATGATCGAGCGCCTGCTTGAGCCCCTGCGTCTTCCACACGTCGGTGTGCATGGCCGAGCCGTGCGTGAACGGATTGATGTCGTTCGCGACGCCGTCGGGGTTCACGTGCACGCGCAGGTCGAGGCCGAGGCGCGCGGCCGTCTCGTCGCGAAACGCGATCATCTCGCGGAATTTCCACGTCGTATCGACGTGCAGCAGCGGAAAGGGCGGCTTCGCCGGGTAGAACGCCTTCATCGCGAGATGCAGCATGACCGAGCTGTCCTTGCCGATCGAATACAGCATCACCGGGTTCTCGCTCTCGGCCACCACCTCGCGCATGATGTGGATGCTTTCGGCCTCCAGTCGCTCCAAGTGGGTCAACATCGTTCGTCTCCTTGTTTCATGCCGGCGCCGCGCGACATGTGCGGCGTTTCGTGCATGACGCCAACGGTATCGAGCGAGCGGCATGCCGCTCTTCGTCCGGGTGGACTAAACCGCGGCACGGCGGTGGAGCGGATCTTTCCTTAGTCCACCCGGACGAAGAGGTGCGCGACGCCGGCGCTTAAGGTGAGCGCTCGACCATCGGCGGAGACGACACATGACGGACGACACACGTGCCACGCAACTGCTTTCGGGCCAGACCTGGGCCGATTTCTGCGACACCCTGAAACGCAGCGGCGAGCAGATCCTGCGCGCCGAGGCGCCGGACGATCCGCTGACACGCGCGGAAGGCTTCCGTTACCTGAGCCGGCTGATGCGCATCGCGCTCGAAATGCACGTCGAATTCGCGGACGGCGCGTGGCCCGGCTTTTTCTCGCCGTCGCACGAGACTGCGAAGATCGGCGCCGACAATCCCGACAACCTGTACCAGTACGCGCGGCTCGACGGCCGTTGCGAATACCGCGTGACGGGGCGGCGCGGCACCGTGGCCTACCTGAGCTTCGGCACGCAGAAGGGCGGCTACGAGACCGACGGCAAGATGCTGCAGACGGGCTTTCTCGATGCGAAGCAGCTCGAGATCGCACCGGACGGCAGCTTCGAGATCGTGCTCGGCGAGACACCGCGCGCGGGCAACTGGGTACGCATGGAGCCCGGCACCAACGCGTTGCTGGTGCGCCAGACTTTCCTCGACCGGCGCACGGAGACACCCGCGCAACTGAAGATCGAACGCATCGGCGCGCACGACCGCCCGGCGCCGCTCGATCCGCTCGCGTTGCAGGGCGGCCTCACGCGCGCCGCGCAGTTCGTCGAGCAGACGGCGAAGCTGTTCGCCGACTGGGCTGCGAGCTACCGGTCGCACGTGAACGCGCTGCCGCCCGCCGACCAGGCGCTGTGCCAGTCGGTCGGCGGCGACCCGAACATCTACTACTACCACTCGTGCTGGGAGCTGGCCGACGACGAGGCGCTCGTGATCGACGTCGACACGGTGCCCGACTGCGATTTCTGGAACGTGCAGCTCAACAACTACTGGATGGAGTCGCTCGATTACCGGCACTTCGACATCTGCGTGAACAAGCACGGCGCGCGACGGAATGCGGACGGTGGCGTGACGGTGGTCGTCGCGGCCGCGCGGCCGGGCGACGCGAACTGGCTCGATACGGCCGGGCATCGCACCGGCACGATCTGCTGGCGCTGGGTCGGCGCCGCGCAGCCGGTGCATCCGCGCACGCGGGTCGTGAAGCTCGCCGCGCTGAAGGAGGCCGCATGAACGCGCCGATCGACCTGGTCCGCTCGCGGCTCGATGCCGGCGGACTGATCGCCGAGGCCGTGTCGCGCACGGGCGGGCTCACCGCGTTCGGCGACGGACCGTATCGCGAGGCGCTCGACGTGATGTGCGCGTCGCTGATCGATGAAGCTGGGCTGTCCGAACGCGGCGCGGCGATGATGCGCGAGAAGCTCGTCGGGCAACTCGTGAACCGGCTGGTCGTCGAGGATTACTTCCGGCGCCATCCGGAAATCGCGGACATCGCGATCGACGATCCGCTCGTGATCGTCGGCCTGCCGCGCACGGGTACGACGCTGCTGCAGCGGCTGCTGGCCGTCGATCCGCGCTTTCATGCGGCCGCGTGGTGGGAAACCCGCTACCCGGCGCCGCTCGCGGGCGAGACGCTGGCCGAGCCGGCGGTGCGCATCGCCCGCGCGCAGGCCGAAGTCGCGACGATGATCGACTGCATTCCGCAGATCCTGGCGATTCATCCGCTCGATGCGATGCTCGCCGACGAGGAGTTCATGCTGATGGAGCACTCGTTCGTATGCGCGATGGATTCGTACGCCAACGTGCCGCGCTATACGGCGTGGCTCGCGCGACAGGATCTCACGCCGGTCTATACGTACCTGAAGCGGATGCTGCAGTTCCTGCAATGGCAGAAGGCGCGGCGCGGCGTCGCGCCGGCCACGCGCTGGCTGCTGAAGACGCCGCAGCACCTGCATGCGCTCGACGTGCTGTGCCGCGTGTTCCCGCGCGCGCAGGTCGTGCTCACGCACCGCGACCCGGCGCAGACGATTCCGTCGATGGCCAGCATGGCGCACACGCTGTGGCAGATGTATGCGGACGATCCCGATCCGCTTGCCGTCGGCGCGCAGTGGAACGCCGGAATGGCACGCGCGATCGGCGCCGCGATGGCCGCGCGCGACGCGCTGCCGGCCGGCCGCTTCCTCGACGTGCGTTTCGAGGACACGGTGTCGAATCCGCTCGGCGTGGCAGAGGCCGTGTACGCGTTTGCCGGCATGCCGCTCGATGCGCGGCGGCGCACGGCGATGGCCGACTGGATGGCGCGCAACGGCCGCGACAAGCGTGCCGCGCACGACTATTCGATCGCGCGCTTCGGCTTCACCGATGCGCAGCTCGCGCGCGACTTCGCCGCGTATCGCGCGCGGCACCTGCGGGCGGCCGGCTGACGGCCGGGCTCGCGACACCAACGACAACCAGGAGACAAGCCATGTTGCTGAAGGACAAGATCGTCGTGATTTCCGGGATCGGGCCGGGGCTCGGCGTGAAGCTCGCCGTCGAGGCCGCGCGCGAGGGCGCGTGCGGCGTGGTCGTCGCGGCGCGCACGACGGAAAAGCTCGACGACGCCGAAACGCGGATCCGTGCACTCGGCGTCGATTGCGACGTGCTGAAGGTGAAGACCGACATCACCGATCGCGCGCAATGCCGGCAGCTCGCGACGCAGGCCGTCGAGCGCTTCGGCCGGATCGATGCGCTCGTGAACAGCGCATTCGTGCACGGCAGGTTTCCCGAACCGGTGGAGGACGCCGACCTCGACGGCTGGCGCGCGGTGTTCGACACCAACCTGTTCGGCACGATGGCGCTTACGCAGGAAGTCGTGCCGCACATGAAGCGGCACAAGCGCGGCGCGATCGTGATGATCAACACGCAGGCGACCCGCAAGCCGTTTGCAGGGGAAGGCGGCTACGCTGTATCGAAGGGAGCGCTCGCCGTTGCGGCAAAATACCTGGCGCGCGAACTCGGCGTGCACGGCATTCGCGCGAACAGCATCCACATGGGGTGGATGTGGGGCGTGCCGACCCGGACGTATTTCCGGCAGGCGGCGGCCGAATACGGGATGACGGAAGAGCAGGTGATCGCGCCGGTCGCGTCGAACATCGCGCTCGCGAAGCTGCCGACCGACGACGACTGCGCGCGCGCGGCGCTGTTCCTCGCGTCGGACTACGCGAACGCGGTGACGGGCGCGACGCTCGACGCGAATGGCGGCGATTTCATGCCCTGACGACGGAGCAAAGGATCATGCAGGACAACCACGACGAACGACACTTCCTTGCGTTCAACGGCGACGCGGACGGCCTGTGCGCGCTTCAGCAACTGCGGCTCGCGGAGGGCGTGCGCGGCACGCTCGTGACCGGCGTAAAGCGCGACATCCGGCTGCTCGAGCGGATCGACGCGCGCGCGGGCGACATCGTCACCGTGCTCGACGTGTCGCACGACCAGAATCGCGATGCCTGCGCGCGGCTGCTGCGCGACGGCGCGACGGTCCGCTATTTCGACCATCACTTCGCGGGCGAGCTACCCGACGATCCGCGTTTCGACGCGCATATCGACACGGCGGCCGACGTCTGCACGAGCGCGATCGTGAACCGTTATCTCGGCGGCCGGCACGTGCGCTGGGCGATCGTCGCGGCATTCGGCGACGAGTTGCCGGCGCTCGGCGGCGCGCTCGCGCGCGAGCACGGGATCGACGACGCGGAGCGCGACACGCTCGCCGAACTGGGCCTCTACCTGAACTACAACGCGTACGGCGAGTGTGTCGGCGATCTGCATTTCGACCCGGCGGCACTTGCCGACGCGATGCTGCCGTGCGTCGACCCGCTCGAGTTCGTGCGCGAGACCGCCGTGTTTGCCGCGCTGCGCGACGGCTACCGCGACGACATGGCACGGGCGTGCGCACTCGCGCCGCTGCGCGAGGTGCCCGGCGCGACGCTGGTCCGGATGCCCGATCATCCATGGGCGCGGCGCGCGACGGGCATGCTCGCGAACGAGCGGATGCGCAACGCGCCGCATGCGGCGCTCGCGGTGCTGTCGCCGCGCGCGGACGGCGGGCTCGTCGTCAGCGTGCGCGTGCCCGACGGCCGGCCGCTCGGCGCCGACGAGTTCTGTCTCGGTTTTCCGACCGGCGGCGGGCGCAAGCGCGCGGGCGGCATCAATCATCTGCCGGAAACCGAGTTCGACGCGTTCGCCGAGCGGTTCGAGGCGGCGTTCCGGCTCGATTGACGCAACGGCCCGCGACGCGCACGCCGTGCATCCCGCGCACGGTATGCGCGTCGCGGGCGGCGGATCGTGGCCGCCGGGTTGCGGCGCGATCAACCGGTCGCGCCCGCGAGCGCGGCCGGCACGTTGTGGCCGTAGCAGCGCTCCTCGACACGCTCGGCGATGCGCCAGCCGAGCGCGGTACGCGCGAACCGGTCGACGTACCACAGCCCGAGAAACATCACCTGCGTGCCGCCGTCCGGCAGCGCGACTTCCATCGGATTGAAGCAGATCGTGCGGCCGCGCGCGGTGTCGCCGTCGAGCCGGATCGACAGGTTGCCGACCAGGTGCTGGTACTGCGGAAACCGCGGCAGCACGGTGCGCAGCCACGCCTTCACGTCCGGATAACGGCCCGCGATGCCGCCCATCGCGCGATAGTCGATCGCCGCGTCGGGCGTGAACACCGCGTCGAGCGCGTCGAAGTCGCGCGTGTCGATCGCGGTCGAATACGCGACGATCAGTTCGCGGATGTCGTGATGGTCGGACAGCGTGTGCAGATCGGGCATCGGCGGCTCCCGGTCAGGCGCCGTTGCGCCGGCGTGCCGCATGGAGCGCTTCGGCGCGCCGCTTCACGTCGCGCGCGCACTGGTCGAAACCCTGTTTCACCCACGCACCGTGGTTCTGCATGATCGTGTCCGCGTTGATGCCGAGGAACTGGTCGGTCGTGAAATAACGGCAGCGTTCCGCGCCGATCGCGTCGATGTACTGGTCGCGGCGCGCGGCGTCCTTGTTGTCGTCGGTCGGGCGCTGCTCCCACGACAGCAGGCGTTCCGGTTCGCACGCGACGAGGATCTCGTCGACGGGAATCACGGTTTCCGTGCCGGGAATGCGCACCTGCATGTGCACGAAATCGCCGAGCCTGCCGGTCGTTTCGAAGCCGACGCAGAACGTGTTCCATTCGCCGTAGCGCGGGAAGTCGGTCAGCACTTCCCAGACGACGGAGGCTGGTGCGTCGATGTCGACGGTGATCGAGGTGACGAGATTCGAGGGTTTGGTCATGGCGGCGTATCGGGTGAGTAGGGGATGAGTTGGGGGTGAGTATCGGGTGAGGCCGCGCGCCCGGCCGGGCGCCGCAGCAGTCGGAAAGGTCCGCGCCGGCATCGGCCGGCGTGCGTGGCAGGGGCGGGACGCGCGGTGCCGGTAGTGGCCGGCAGGTGCCGTGCGGCGTACCCGACATCGAGCGTAGGCCGGCGCATGCGGAGAAGAATCGTCGGAATGGACTAAGGCGTTTCACCGGGGCGGCAGGGGAACGCGACGGCCGTGACCGTCGTCGATCCGCCGGCGTGCCGAACATCGACACCGCGCGGCACAGCCGCGACAATACGCGTCTCTTCCTGCTTTCGTCATCGAGGTGCCCGTGTCCGCCAAGTCGTCCGTTGCTCCCGCGATCGTCTGGTTCCGCGACGATCTGCGCGTGACCGATCAGCCCGCGCTGACGCGCGCGGTGGCGTCGGGCCGGCCGCTCGTATGCGTATTCGTCGACGACACGGACGCCGCCGCCGGGCGCGCGCCCGGCGGCGCGGCGCGCTGGTGGCTGCACGGGTCGCTGGCCGGGCTCGACGCGGCGCTTGCGCGTCATGGCGGCCGCCTGCTGCTGTTGCGCGGCGACGCGCCGCGCGAGATCGAACGCGTCGTGCACGACACGGGTGCGCAAGCGGTTTACTGGAACCGTCGTTATGCGCAACCGCAGCGCGACGCCGATGCGGCGCTGAAGGCGTCGCTCAAGGCGCGCGGCGTCACGGTCGAGAGCAGCAACGGCAGCCTGTTGAACGAGCCGTGGGAGGTGCTGACGGGCAGCGGCGGGCCGTACCAGGTATTCACCGCGTACTGGCGCGCGGCACGCCGCGATCGCGCGGTGGCCGCGCCGCTGCCCGAGCCGGAACGGATCGGGTTTCATCGCTGGCCGAAGGCCCTGAGCGACCGCGCGCTGGCGCTCGATGCGCTGGCGTTGCGTCCGTCGGCGCCGGATTGGGCCGGCGGCCTGCGCGACGCATGGCCCGCGCCCGACGAAGGCGGCGCGCACGCGCAGCTCGACGCGTTTCTGACGACGTCGCTCGCCGATTACGCGGATGCGCGCGACCGTCCAGACCGCCCCGCGACGAGCCGGCTGTCGCCGTTCCTGCGCTTCGGCAACGTGTCGCCGCGACAGGTGTGGCACGCGGTGCAGGGCGCCGCGCAGGCCGGCGGCGCGGCATGCGCGGCGGGTGCCGACAAGTTCCTGAGCGAACTCGGCTGGCGCGAATTCAGCTACACGCTGCTGTACCACTTTCCGGCACTCGCGACCGACAATTTCCGCGCGCAGTTCGATGCGATGCCGTGGCGCGACGATCCCGCCGCGCTGCGCGCGTGGCAGCGCGGGCTGACCGGCTATCCGCTCGTCGATGCGGGCCTGCGCGAGCTGTGGACGACCGGCTGGATGCACAACCGCGTGCGGATGGTCGTCGCGTCGTTCCTGATCAAGCATTTGCTGATCGACTGGCGCGCGGGCGAAGCGTGGTTCTGGGACACGCTGGTCGACGCCGATCCCGCGAACAACGCGGCGAGCTGGCAGTGGGTGGCCGGCTGCGGTGCCGACGCCGCGCCGTATTTCCGCATCTTCAATCCGGTCGCGCAGGGGCGGAAGTTCGACCCGGACGGCGCGTACGTGCGGCGCTGGGTGCCCGAGCTGACCGGCGTCGGCGCCGCATCGATCCACGCGCCGTGGGAGGCCTCGCCGCTGGAGCTCGAAGCGGCCGGCGTGCGGCTCGGCGTCGACTATCCGGAGCCGCTCGTCGAGCATGCGGCGGCGCGTGCCCGCGCGCTCGATGCACTGGCCGCATTGCCGAAGCGCCGCTGACCGCCCGCCCCGGGTTGCCGCGTCAATTGCAGAACGCGACGTGTTCGAGCAGCGCGTACGCGACGCCCGAATCGAAGTAGGCCGCGCCGCACCACGCGACGAACGCGAGCGTGCCGGCGACCAGTGCCGCGCGGATCATGCCCACGCCGCGTTGCCCGCTGCCGGACGCGCGACGCGCGCGTCGTTGATCGGCAGGTGCAGCAGCGCCGCGAGTACGCCGAGCGCGATCGAGCCGATCCACAGCGGCATGTACGAATGCGTCGCGTCGTACACGAGCGCACCGAGCCAGACACCGAAGAAGCTGCCGAGCTGGTGCCCGAAGAACACGAAGCCGAACAGCGTCGCGATGTAGCGCACGCCGAACACCTGCGAGATCACGCCGTTCGTCAGCGGCACGGTGCCGAGCCACGTGAACCCCATGACGGCCGCGAACACGTAGACGCTCGCGGGCGACAGCGGCGCGGCGACGAACACGGCCATCGTGAGCGCACGCACGAGGTACAGCACCGACAGCACGTACTTGCGCCGCAGCAGCCCGCCGAGATGGCCGCACGCATAGGTGCCGGCCACGTTGGTCAGCGCGATCAGCGCGAGCGCGACGCTCGCGTGGCGCGCCGGTAGCCCGTGATCCAGCAGGTACGCGGGAAGATGCGTCGCGATGAAGGCGAGCTGGAAGCCGCACGCGAAGAAACCCGCGTTCAGCAGCCAGAAGCCGCGATGCGCGAACGCCTCGCGCACGGCTTCGCCGATCGACTGGTCGGGGCCGGCGGCGGCGCCGGCAACCTGCGCGGGCCGGTCGCGCAGCAGCACGGCGAGCGGCGCGAGCACCACCGCGACGAGCGCCAGTGCGACGAACGCATGCCGCCAGCCGATGCCGCCGATCAGTTCCTGCGCGACGGGCACCATGCAGAACTGGCCGAGCCCGCCGATCGCGCCTGCGACGCCGAGCGCCCAGCCGCGCCGGTCGGGGGGAAACAGGCGGCTCAGCGCGCCATAGATCGATGCGAACGCCGAGCCCGACAGCGCGATGCCGATCACGAGCCCGGCACCGACCGTGAACATGCCGGTCGTCGCCGCATGCGCCATCGTGACGAGCCCAGCCGCATAGAGCAGCATCCCGGCGACGATCACGCGCAGCGACCCGAAACGATCGGCGATCATGCCCGTGAACGGCTGCGCGACGCCCCAGATCAGGTTCTGCAACGCCAGTGCGAGCCCGAACGCTTCGCGCGACCAGCCGTGGTCGAGCGACACCGGCGCGAGGAACAGGCCCTGCACGTGGCGGATGCCGAGCGCGGCGCCCATGATCAGGCCGCCGGCCAGTACGGGCAGCCAGCGGCGGCGGACTTCGTGCTCGATCGGGGTCATGCGTGTCTCCGGAAGGGGCGCGGCAAAACGGCCGCGCTCGATCCGATTAAACGATCGGGCCCGTCGACCCTCAAGCGATCATTCGGTCAGGTTGGCATGCGTGTGGGGAATGCGACGAAGGGCGCGGGGGATCGGGCGGGCGTGCCCGGCCTGGGCCGGCGGCATTCGCCGAACCGGCTCCGGCTCCGGCTTCGGCCTATGCCGACGCCGTATCGTGCGCACGCATTGCGATATCGCATTCGGCTGCTTCGGCGAGCATCCAGTCTCGGACCTCGGCGACTTCGCGGCGCGGTGCCGGATCGTGCTGGAACAGCCAGTAGCCGTAAGCCTCCGACAGCGCCTGCGTGTGCGGCCCGAGCACCGCGAGCCGCCCGTCCGCGAGCATCGGCGCGACGAGCGCGAGCCGCCCGAGCGCGACGCCCTGGCCTGCGATCGCGGCCTGGATCACCTGGTCGTACTGGTTGAAGCGCAGCACGCCTTTCGGGCGCGCGTCGCCGAGCCCGGCCGCGAGCAGGTGCGTGCGCCATTGCAGTTGCGGCTGCGGCGGCCCGTCGAATTCGAGCAGGACGTGGTCGGCGATCTCGGCCGCGTTCGTGACCGGCCGTGCGGCGAGCGCGGGATGGGCGACCGGCACGACGATCTCGTCGAACAGGTGCAGCGCGCCGGCCGGCGCGCGCTCGCGCGGGCAATAGCGGACGCCGAGGTCGATGCCTTCGGCGCGCAAATCGAGTACCTTGTCGTTCGCGGCGACGCGCAGGTCGATCTCCGGCAGGCGCGCCTGCAGCCGCCCGAGCCGCGGCAGCAACCACAGCGCGGTGACGCCGATGCTCGCGGTGATCGTGACGGGCTGGCGCTCGCGTGCGGCGGCGAGCGACGCGGCGGTGTCCTGCAGGCTGTGCAGGGCCGCATCGGCGACGCGAAACAGCCGCTCGCCTTCCGGCGTGAACGCGATTTTCCGGTAGCCGCGCTGCAGCAGCGCGACGCCGAGATGCGCTTCGAGCGCGTGCACCTGGCGGCTGACCGCCGATTGCGTGACGCACAGATCCTGCGCGGCGAGCGTGATGCTCATGCGGCGGCCGACGGCGACGAAACCGCGGACGAGGTCGAGCGACGGGAGGCGGACGAGTGGCGTTGACATGCGCGTGACTCATGCGAACGGAGCAGCAAGATTGGTTGAGAACGCGGGGCGCGTCAAGTTCAATGGAGGCTGGCGCGGGGAGTGCGGGGCTGACCGCGAAGCATGGGGTTCGGGTAAGCGCTGAAGTGCTAACCGGGATCGACCGCGAAGCATGGGTTCCGAGTAAGCGCTGAAGCGCCAACCCGGACCGACCGCGAAGCATGGGTTCCGAGTAAGCGCTAAAGCGCCAACCCGGACCGACCGCGAAGCATGGGGTCCGAGTAAGCGCTAAAGCGCTAACTCGGACCGACCGCGAAGCATGGGGTCCGAGTAAGCGCTAAAGCGCTAACTCGGACCGACAGGAGACTCGATGACGATTTCGAACGAAAGCAGCGGGACGACGCAGGGCAGCCGTGCGGCAGGCGCATTGCCGCCCGAGCCCGTGACGCTGCGCGCGGCCGACGGCTATGAATTGCGCGGCCATGTGTGGCGCCATCGCGGCGGCAGCGCCGCGCGGCCCGTGACGGTCATCAATTGCGCGACATCGGTGCGTTGCGACTACTACTTTCGTTTCGCGGCCTGGTTGTTTTCACAGGGGCGCGACGTGCTCGTCTACGACTATCGCGGCATCGGCGGGTCGCGCCCGGCGCAGCTCGCGAAGCTGCGCGCGAACTGGCTCGACTGGGGGCGGCTCGATTGCGACGCCGCGCTGCAGTACGCGCGCGACGCGTTTCCGGGCCAGCCGATCGACGTGGTCGCGCACAGCATCGGCGGCTTCGCGCTCGGGCTCGCGGCATCGAACGCTCACGTGCGGCACGCAGTGACGGTCGGTGCGCAGTACGCGTACTGGCGCGATTACCTGCCGGCCGAACGGCGGCGCATGTGGTGGAAGTGGCACGTTGCGATGCCGCTGCTCGCGGCCGTGTTCGGCTACGTGCCCGCGAAGCGGCTCGGCTGGATGGAGGACACGCCGCGCGGCGTCGCGTTGTCGTGGGTGCGCTCGCAGGCGCGCTTCGAGGATGGTTATACGCGCGGCCTGCTCGCCGAACCCGTCGCAAGCCGCGCCGCGTTGCCCACCCGCTTCGCGGGACTGTCGGCGCCGATGCTCGCGATCGGCCTCGACGACGACGGGTTCGGCACGGTCGAGGCGATCGAGCGGCTGGTCGGCTACTACACGGGCAGCGACGTCACGCACCTGCGGATCGCGCCGGCCGACATCGGCGTCGATGCGATCGGCCATTTCGCGTTTTTCCACAGCCGCTTCACCGACACGCTGTGGCCGCTCGCGTTGTACTGGCTGCAGCACGGCGTGCTGCCGGCCGATGCGCCGGGCCACGTGCATGCGCTTCACCCGGCGTCGCGCGGGCGAGGGGCGGGCAGCGGCGTGCCGGGCGTCGCCGCGAACGGGTGAGGCGCGGCGGCTGCCCGGTGCGTCGCGGGCATGGCGTGCTGCCGTGCTCGGCCTTCGCATGCGGCTCATGAAGCCGCTCCGATTCGATGCGGCCGCGACGAGTCGCACCCGGGCCGGTTCATACGCCGGCGCGATCGATTAACATCGGGCGTTTCCTTTCACGGCACAGGCTGCTGCGCACCGATGTCCATTCCGTCCGATTCCGCCTCTCCGGCCGACACCGCCCGCGCATGGCGCGTGCACGCGCTCGATGTGCCGCCCGCCGCTGCACGCGCGGGTGTGCGGGTCGCGCGTATCGATTTCGACTGGAGCGTGCCGCTCGCGTCGCCGGCCTATGCGGCGCTGAGCGATGACGAGCGCGCGCGCGCCGCGCGCTTCATGCGTCACGAGGATGCGGTGCGCAGCGCCGCGACGCGTGCCGCGCTGCGCGACGTGCTCGGCGCGGCCCTCGGTGTCGCGCCGCATGCGGTCGCGATCGTCGTCGACGCATCGGGGCGGCCGTCGCCGGCCCCCGCGCATCGGACGTCACTCGATTTCAACGTGTCGCATGCGGGCGATCATGCCTTGCTCGCGTGGGCGCCCGCGGGTCGTGTCGGTGTCGATATCGAGTGCTGCGACCGCGCGGCCGACTGGCGCGCGCTGACACGCGAAGTCTGCGCGCCTGCCGAGGCTGCGTGGCTCGACAGCGTGTCGCCCGCCGCGCGCGCGGCGGCGTTCATGCGCGTGTGGGCGGCGAAGGAAGCGCTGCTCAAGGCGCTCGGCACCGGCATCGTCGGCGGGTTGCGAGCGTTCGCGGTCGTGCCGCCGCGCGATGTCGCGACCCCTGCGACGACGATCGTCGAGCCGGCCGCGCCCGCCGCCGGCGTCGCGGCGTTCGACGCGGCGTGGCTCGACGCGGCGCCCGGCTACGCGGCGTGCATCGCGTGGACGCGTGCGTGAGCCGGCGTCCACGCGCTGCGCTCATTCGAGCGGCGCGTCGTTCGGTGCCGCGTAGCGCGCCTTGATCACGTCGCTCATCGGGAAGTCGAACGCGAGCCCCTTCGGCGGCACCGGCTTCATGAACCACCTGTCGTACAGCGCATCGATCTCGCCGCGCTTCATCGACTGCACGAGCACGCCGTCGACGAGCGCCTTGAACTGCGGATCGTCCTTGCGCAGCATGAACCCGTAGGCCTCCGACGACTGCGGCGTGCCGACGATCTGCCAGTCGGCCGGCTTCGCGGCGAGCTGGCGCACGCCCGCGAGCAGCACGTCGTCCATCATGTACGCGGCCGCGCGGCCCGATTCGAGCGTGAGGCGTCCTTCGCCGTAGTCCTTCGCGCTGATGATCTGCATGTTCATCTTCCTTTCCTCATTCATCCTGCGCAGCAGGCGCTCGGACGTCGTGCCCTGGTTCGTCACGACCGTCTTGCCGGCGAGGTCGGGGAAGTCGCGGATGCCCGAGCTCGTGCGCGTGAGCAGGCGCGTCGTCGCGACGAAGAAGGTTGTCGAGAACGCGACCTGCGCGTGACGCGCGGCGAGGTTCGTGGTGACGCCGCATTCGAGATCGACGGTGCCGTTCTGCACGAGCGGGATGCGGTTCTGCGACGTGACGGGGATGAAGCGCACCTGCAGGTCGGGCTTGCCGATGCGCGCCTTCACGGCGGCGATCACGCGGTCGCACAAGTCCTGCGAGAAGCCGATGACCTTGCCGCTCGCGTCGACGTAGGAGAACGGCACCGACGTTTCGCGGTGGCCGATCGAGATCAGGTTGCTTTGCCGGATCTTCTCGAGCGTGCCGGAGAGCGGCTCCGCGGCGAACGAGGCGCCGCATGCGAATGCGCACGCGGCGAAGAGCAGGGGGCGGCCGAAACGGGCAATGAACCGGGCAATGAACCGGGCGATGAAACGGGGCGGGAAGGGCATGACGGGCTCCGTGGCAAGTGGCGATTCGTATGTTGCCAAAAATAAAATAACCGCAACATATGTTAAGAGCCGGATCCCGCCGATCGCTCCGGCGGGCCGCACCGGGCATCAGGGAAACTCCCAAGTCGAAATCGGTGAAAAACGGGTTGTCTAGACAAGTTCAGGTGGCTACACTTCAAACCACTCCGAACTTGTCTAGACAGGATTGCTCACATGATTACGTTGACCCCCGGCCACCTGACCCTCCCGCAACTGCGCCAGATCGCACGCGAATCCGTGCAGCTCGCGCTCGATCCGGCCAGCTTCGCGAAGATCGACGCCGGCGCGAAGGCCGTCGCCGACATCGCCGCGAAGGGCGAGCCGGCCTACGGCATCAACACGGGCTTCGGCCGCCTGGCGAGCACGCACATCCCGCACGACCAGCTCGAACTGCTGCAGAAGAACCTCGTGCTGTCGCACGCGGTCGGCGTCGGCGAGCCGATGGCACGTTCGTCGGTGCGCCTGCTGATGGCACTGAAGCTGTCGAGCCTCGGCCGCGGCCACTCGGGCATCCGCCGCGAAGTGATGGACGCGCTGATCAAGCTGTTCAACGCGGACGTGCTGCCGCTGATCCCGGTGAAGGGCTCGGTCGGCGCATCGGGCGACCTCGCGCCGCTCGCGCACATGTCGGCCGTGCTGCTGGGCGTCGGCGAAGTGTTCATCCGCGGCGAGCGCGCGAGCGCGCTCGACGGCCTGCGCGTCGCGGGCCTCGCGCCGCTGACGCTGCAGGCGAAGGAAGGCCTCGCGCTGCTGAACGGCACGCAGGCATCCACCGCGCTCGCGCTCGACAACATGTTCGCGATCGAAGACCTGTACCGCACCGCGCTCGTCGCGGGCGCGCTGTCGGTCGACGCGGCTGCCGGCTCGGTGAAGCCGTTCGACGCACGCATTCATGAACTGCGCGGCCATCAAGGCCAGATCGACGCGGCAGCGTCGTATCGCGACCTGCTCGAAGGCTCGCCGATCAACCAGTCGCACCGCGATTGCGACAAGGTGCAGGACCCGTACAGCCTGCGCTGCCAGCCGCAGGTGATGGGCGCGTGCCTGGACCAGATGCGTCACGCGGCCGACGTGCTGCTGATCGAAGCGAACGCCGTGTCGGACAACCCGCTGATCTTCCCGGATACCGGCGAAGTGCTGTCGGGCGGCAACTTCCACGCCGAGCCCGTCGCGTTCGCGGCCGACAACCTCGCACTGGCAGCATCGGAAATCGGCGCACTGGCCGAACGCCGCATCGCGCTGCTGATCGACGCGACGCTGTCGGGCCTGCCCCCGTTCCTCGTGCGGGACGGCGGCGTGAACTCGGGCTTCATGATCGCCCACGTGACGGCTGCCGCACTCGCATCGGAAAACAAGACGCTCGCGCACCCGGCGTCGGTCGACTCGCTGCCGACCTCGGCGAACCAGGAAGACCACGTGTCGATGGCGACGTTCGCCGCACGCAAGCTCGCCGACATCGCGGACAACACGAAGCACATCCTCGCGATCGAACTGCTGGCCGCCGCGCAAGGCGTCGACCTGCGCGCGCCGCACCACACGAGCCCGAAGCTCGCGCCGGTGATGGAAACGATCCGCAGCAAGGTCGCGCACTACGAGCTCGACCACTACTTCGCACCGGACATCGCGGTGATCGCGAAGCTGGTCGGCGAGCGTGCGTTCGCGAAGGTCGCGCCGTTCTCGTTCGCGTCGGAACAGTAAGCCCATGAGCGCGCCGGTCTACCAGGAGATCAAGGATTTCATCCTGGCCCGCATCCACGCAGGCGAGTGGGAGGAGGGCGACCAGGTGCCGTCCGAGAACGAGCTGGCGCGCGAGTTCAAGGTGGCGCGCATGACCGTCAACCGCGCGCTGCGCGAGTTGACGGCCGAGCAGGTGCTCACGCGCATGAAGGGTGCGGGCACCTACGTCGCGCGGCCGAAGTACGAGTCGACGCTGGTGGCGATCCGCAGCATCTCGGAGGAGGTCGGCGCGCGCGGGCATGCGTATCGCGCGAGCGTGCTCGGCCTCGACACGATCCGCGCCGACGAGGTGCTCGCCGACGAGATGCAGGTGGCCGTGCGCACGAAGCTGTTTCATTCGCAGGTGCTGCACTTCGAGAACGACGAGCCGGTGCAGCTCGAAGAGCGGTGGGTGAATCCGGCGGTCGCGCCGGATTACGCCGAGCAGGATTTCACGAACACGACGCCGAACCTGTACCTGATGCGCGCGGCTCCGCTGCAGCGCGTCGAGTACCGGATCGAAGCGGCGGCCCCGGCGCCGGAGCGGCGCGAGCAACTGCGGATGGACGACGTCGAGCCGTGTCTGGTTTTACATCGGCGCACCTGGTCGCAGGGCGTCGTCGCCTCGGTGGCGAATCTGTGGCATCCCGGCAGCCGTTATCGCTTCACCGGGCATTTCTGATTCCTATTTGATATTCATTTCCCTCGGGAGCAGTCGTCATGAACCATCCGAAACACATCGATCCCCGTCTCGATCCGACGCGCACGATCCGCGCGCCGCGCGGCAGCGAGAAGGTCTGCAAGACCTGGCTGGCCGAAGCGGCCTACCGGATGATCCAGAACAACCTCGACCCGGAAGTCGCCGAGCATCCGCATGCGCTCGTCGTGTACGGCGGCATCGGCCGCGCGGCGCGCAACTGGGAATGCTACGACCAGATCCTCGCGTCGCTGAAGGATCTCGAGGAAAACGAAACGCTGCTGATCCAGTCGGGCAAGCCGGTCGGTGTGTTCCGCACGCACAAGGATGCGCCGCGCGTGCTGCTGGCGAACTCGAACCTCGTGCCGCACTGGGCGAACTGGGACCACTTCCACGAGCTCGACCGCAAGGGCCTGATGATGTACGGCCAGATGACGGCCGGCAGCTGGATCTACATCGGCAGCCAGGGCATCGTGCAGGGCACCTATGAAACGTTCTTCTCGGTCGCGAACCAGCACTTCAACGGCGATCCGTCGGGCCGCTGGATCCTGACGGGCGGCCTCGGCGGCATGGGCGGCGCGCAGCCGCTGGCCGCGACGATGGCCGGCTTCTCGATGATCGCGGTCGAATGCGACGAGACGCGCATCGACTTCCGCCTGAAGACGCGCTACGTCGACAAGAAGGCGACGACGCTCGACGAGGCGCTCGGCATGATCGAGGAAGCGAAGCGCACCGGCAAGCCGGTGTCGGTCGGCCTGCTCGGCAACGCGGCCGACGTGTTCGCGGAGCTCGTCACGCGCGGCATCACGCCGGATTGCGTGACCGACCAGACGAGCGCGCACGACCCGATCAACGGCTACCTGCCGCAAGGCTGGACCGTCGCGCAATGGCGCGAAGCGCAGAAGGTCGATCCGCAGAGCATCGTGAAGGTCGCGAAGCAGTCGATGGCCGTCCAGGTGCGCGCGATGCTGGCGCTGCAGGAGCGCGGCGCGGCGACGCTCGACTACGGCAACAACATCCGCCAGATGGCGCTCGAAATGGGTGTCGAGAACGCGTTCGACTTCCCGGGCTTCGTGCCGGCCTATATCCGTCCGCTGTTCTGCGAAGGCAAGGGCCCGTTCCGCTGGGTCGCGCTGTCGGGCGATCCGGAAGATATCTACAAGACCGACCAGAAGGTGAAGGAGCTGATCCCCGACGATCCGCACCTGCACAACTGGCTCGACATGGCACGTGAGCGCATCGCGTTCCAGGGCCTGCCGGCGCGGATCTGCTGGGTCGGCGTGAAGGATCGCTATCGCCTCGGCCAGGCATTCAACGAGATGGTGAAGAACGGCGAACTGAAGGCCCCGATCGTGATCGGCCGCGACCACCTCGACACCGGTTCGGTCGCGAGCCCGAACCGCGAGACGGAATCGATGAAGGACGGTTCGGACGCCGTGAGCGACTGGCCGCTGCTGAACGCGCTGCTGAACACCGCGGGCGGCGCATCGTGGGTGTCGCTGCACCATGGCGGCGGCGTCGGCATGGGCTTCTCGCAGCACTCGGGCGTCGTGATCGTCGCCGACGGTACCGCCGAAGCGCACGAGCGTCTCGGCCGCGTGCTGCTGAACGACCCGGCGACGGGCGTGATGCGCCATGCGGATGCCGGCTACGAACTCGCGCAGCAGACGGCCCGCGAAGCCGGCCTGAAGCTGCCGATGCTCGGCCGCTGAGCATGACGGCGCTCGATCAGGCGCCGGTGAACGCGACGATGATGCGCGCAGCGGATCTTGTCGCGTCGCCATGGAAGAACGGCGGCGGCGTGACGCGCGAAATCGCGGCGTTTTCCCCCAAGGGGACTTCCTTCGGGGCGCCGCCGGGCGCCGCGCTCGACGCGTTCGCGTGGCGCGTGAGCGTCGCGGACGTCGGCACGGACGGCCCGTTCTCGCGTTTCGACGGCGTCGACCGCACGCTCGTGCTGCTGTCCGGCGCAGGCATGACGCTCGCCGAGGAAGGCGGCGCACGCCACGTGCTCGACGCACCGCTGGCCCGCGCGGATTTCGCGGGCGAGGCGGCGATCGACGCGACGCTGCACGACGGCGCGACGCGCGACTTCAACCTGATGACGCGCCGTTCGGCCGCGCGCGGCACGCTCGACGTGTGGCGCGCAGGCGCGCACCGCATCGGGCATGCCGATACCGTGCTGCTGTTTTGCGCGGCCGGCGAGGTCGCCGTTGAAATCGACGGCACGCGCTACACACTGGAAGAAATGGACACGTTGCGGCTCGACGGGCCGCGGCGTGCGTTTGACGTCGTCGTGAGCGGTAGCGGCGCGTTGCTCGCCGTGTCGCTCGCCATCGGCGAACGAGACTGAACGCATGAAACCGACTGTCTGGCATCACCTGAGGCTGTGTCCGCACGGCCATCCCGACGAGACGATCGACGACGCGGCGATCGCCGTCGACGAAACCGGCACGATCGTCTGGCTCGGCGCGATGTCCGCGCTGCCGCACGGTTATGCGCATTGGAGGCGCGAGGACCTGCACGGCGCGTGGGTGACGCCGGGCCTCGTCGACTGCCATACGCACCTCGTGTACGGCGGCACGCGTGCCGACGAATTCGCGCAGCGCCTCGCGGGCGTCAGCTACGAGGAGATTGCGCGGCAGGGCGGCGGGATCGTGTCGACGGTGCGCGCGACGCGCGCGGCCGACGAGACGACGCTGTTCGTGCAGGCCGCCGCGCGGCTGCAGCCGCTGCTGGCCGAAGGCGTGACCGCGATCGAGATCAAGTCGGGCTACGGGCTCGACCTCGCGAGCGAACGCAAGATGCTGCGCGTCGCGCGCCAGCTCGGCGAGCGTTTCCCGGTCACGGTCTACACGACGTTCCTCGGCGCGCATGCGCTGCCGCCGGAATACGCGGGCCGCGCGGACGACTACATCGACGAAGTGTGCGACCGGATGCTGCCGACGCTGGCCGACGAGGGGCTCGTCGACGCGGTCGACGTGTTCTGCGAACGCATCGGTTTCTCGCTTGCCCAGACCGAGCGCGTGTTCGAAGCCGCGGCACGGCGCGGGCTGCCGGTGAAGCTGCATGCGGAGCAACTGTCGAACGCGGGCGGCACGGCGCTCGCCGCACGTTACCGCGCGCTGTCGGCCGACCACCTCGAATTTCTCGACGAAGCCGGCATCGAGGCGATGAAGGCGGCCGGCACGGTCGCCGTGCTGCTGCCCGGCGCGTATTACTTCATCCGCGAGACGCAACTGCCGCCGATCGAGCTGCTGCGCAAGCACGGCGTGCCGATCGCGCTCGCGACCGATCACAATCCCGGCACGTCGCCGCTCGAATCGCTGCTGCTGACGTTGAACATGGGCTGCACGCTGTTCCGCATGACGGTGCCCGAAGTGCTGCAGGGCGTGACGCGCCACGCGGCCGCGGCGCTCGGCCGCGCGGATCGCCACGGCGCGCTCGAGGTCGGTCGCCAGGCCGATTTCGCCGCATGGTCGGTCGGCTCGCTGGCGGAGCTCGCCTACTGGATCGGCCGGCCGCTGTGCGAGCAGGTCGTACGCGGCGGCACGACCGTGTTTCGCCGGATGAATGGATAGATAGCCTTATGACCGACACCCTGTTGTTCGCCGACCATGCGTACCTGCCCGACGGCTGGCGCCGTAACGTGCTGCTGCGCTGGGACGCGGCCGGCACGCTGACCGGCGTGACGCCCGACACCGACGCCCCGGCAGGCGTCGCGCATGCGGCCGGGCCGGTGCTGCCCGGCATGCCGAACCTGCATTCGCACGCGTTCCAGCGCGCGATGGCGGGGCTCACCGAATACCGCGCGAATCCGGCCGACAGCTTCTGGAGCTGGCGCGACCTGATGTACCGCTTCGCGCTGAAGATCACGCCCGACGCACTCGCCGCGATCGCGCGCTGGCTGTACGTCGAGATGCTCAAGTGCGGTTATACGTCGGTGTGCGAATTCCACTACGTGCATCACGCGCAGGACGGCTCGCGTTATCCGCAGATCGCGGAACTCGGCACGCGCGTGGTCGACGCCGCGCGCTCGGCCGGCATCGGCATCACGATGCTGCCCGTGTCGTACCAGTTCGCCGGCTTCGGCAACAAGCCGCCGCGCGACGATCAGCGCCGCTTCATCAATACGCCCGACGGCCTGCTCGAGCTGCTCGACGCGATGCGTCGCGCGGTGCCGGAGCACGGCGGGCTGCGCTACGGCGTCGCGCCGCACTCGCTGCGCGCGGTGTCCGAGAACGGGTTGCGCGTGCTGCTCGACGGGCTGCCCGACGACGCGCCCGTGCATATCCATATCGCCGAGCAGACGGCCGAAGTCGACGACTGCGTGCGTGCCTACGGCGCGCGCCCCGTGCAATGGCTGCTCGATCGCTTCGATGTCGACGCACGCTGGTGCCTCGTGCACGCGACGCACGTCGACGCGGCCGAAACGGCCGCGCTCGCGCAGCGTCGCGCGGTCGCCGGCCTGTGCCTGACGACCGAGGCGAACCTCGGCGACGGCGTGTTCCCGGCCGTCGACTATCTCGCGCAAGGCGGCGTGATCGGCGTCGGCTCGGACAGCCACGCGTCGGTCGACTGGCGTGCCGAGCTGCGCCTGCTCGAATACGGGCAACGGCTCGTGCACCGCGCGCGCAACGTGCTGGCGAGCGACACGCAGGCACATGTCGCCGATCGCCTGTTCGACGCGTCGCTCGCGGGCGGCGCGCAGGCCAGCGGGCGGCGCGTCGGCGCGCTGCGCGAAGGGTGCCGCGCCGACTGGCTCGTGCTCGATCCCGATCATCCGGCGATCGCCGAACACGACAGCACGTCGTGGTTGTCGGGTATCGTGTTCGCGGAGCACGGCGAGACGCCGGTGCTCGACGTCTACACGGGCGGCGAGCGCGTCGTGAGCGGCCGCCGCCATCGCGACGAAGCCGCCGCGTATGCCGACTACCGCGCCGCGCTGGCGCAACTGCTGCGCTGACGCGCGGCAACCGGCGCACGCCGCCTGCGTGCGCCGGCAGACCTTCAACGGTGATGCGACATGACTGAACAACCGGCTGTATTCACGCTGAAGCAGGGCACGCTGCCGCTGCTGATCTCGATTCCGCACGCAGGCACGCACATCCCCGACGACATCGCCGCGACGATGACGGCCGACGCGCGTTTCGTCGACGATTGCGACTGGCATCTCGAACGGCTGTACGGCTTCGCGGCCGGCCTCGGCGCATCGATCCTCGTCCCGTCGCATGCGCGCTACGTCGTCGACCTGAACCGTCCGCCCGACAACGAGAACCTGTACCCGGGGCAGGACACGACGGGGCTCGTGCCGGTCGATACGTTCGACAAGGCGCCGCTGTATCCGGCGAATGCGCTGCCCGGCAACGACGAGATCATGCGCCGCCGCGATCGCTACTGGCTGCCGTATCACGACGCGCTGCAACGCGAGGTCGCACGCCTGAAGCGCGAGCACGGCCGCGTGCTCGTGTGGGAAGCGCATTCGATCCGCTCGCACGTGCCGCGCTTCTTCGACGGCCGCCTGCCGGACTTCAACTTCGGCACGTCGAGCGGTGCAAGTGCCGCGCCGGGCCTGGCGGAGGCGCTCGCCGCGCGCGTGCTCGAACATGGCGGCTATACGGCCGTCGCGAACGGGCGCTTCAAGGGCGGCTACATCACGCGCCACTACGGCGTGCCCGAAACCGGCGTCGAGGCCGTGCAGCTCGAGCTCTCGCAGATCACCTACATGGAAGAGACGCGCCCTTACGCGTACGACGAAACGCGTGCGGCGCGGATTGTGCCGCTATTGCAGACGCTCGTCGAAACCGCGCTCGCGTATCGCTGAACCCGGGCCGCACGGATGCGGCAGCGCGGCGGAGCAGGTGCGTGACGGCTCGCCGGCCCGCCGGCCCGCAGCGTGACGCACCGATGCACTGCACAATACGGCATCGATCCACGAGATCGGTGCCGTTTTTTTTCGTCCGGGTTTCGTCTGATCGATGTCGTCATCCGCACCTGAAAATTTGACGCAATTTTTGGGTGATATAAGCTGAATGTCAGGAAGTCGTCACGCGCGCACCGGCGGCGGGCCATCGATCGTGGCCGCACCGCACCGGAATGCGCGGCGAGACACCTTGCCGACGTGTCGCCGCGCGGCATTGCCGCATGCGCTTCATCGCGACACGTGTCCTGCATTCGTCAGTCGAGTACGATCGTGAAAGCCGCCAGCCCTTCGATACGCCGGACGCGAAGTCCGTCGGCGGGCGCGCCGCCTCAGGCCGGGCCGATCCGGCATGCTGATCGCGGCACGCGTGCCGCCTCTTTGCGCGAACCTCGTTTCTTCGCCATTTCCCGTCGCGGCCTGCGCCGCTTCAACCTCGTGGCTGCCCGCGTATTCAGCGCGGTGCAGTGCGACGGCAGCGCATCGTTGTTGCCCTAGCGTCCCTTTCCACGTCCGTTCCGGGCCGCACCGCCTGGTGCCGCAACGTCCGCGCGGCGCGATCGCGTTTGGGCATGCGGCGCATCGTGGTGCGCGCGTGCGGTGCCGGCGCGAACCTTCATCGTCCCGCGTGCGAACGTGTCGCGCGCGATTGCCGGAGAGACACCCATGCATGCGCGACCGATCGTAGCCGTGACCGCCGACCGCATCCTGCGCGGTGCGCATCCGAACCACACGGCGGGGGAGAAGTACCTGGCCGCGCTCGTCGACGGCGCGGGTGCGCTTGCCTTCGTGCTGCCCGCGCTCGGCGCGCGCCAGCCGGCCGATGCGATCGTCGCGGCGGTCGACGGGTTGCTGTTGACCGGCAGTTATTCGAACGTCGAGCCGCATCATTACGGCGGTGCCGCGAGCGCGCCCGACACGCTGCACGATCCCGCGCGCGATGCGACCGCGCTGCCGCTGATCCGCGCGGCGATCGACGCGGGCGTGCCCGTACTCGCGATCTGTCGCGGCATGCAGGAGCTGAACGTTGCCTACGGCGGCACGCTGCATCAGCGGCTGCACGCGACGACCGGCTTCGACGATCACCGCGAGCGGCCGGCCGATCCGCTCGAACGGCAGTACGGCCCCGCGCACGTCGTGCAGTTCGCGCCGGGCGGCCTGCTGCAGCGGATCGCGCGCGGCGCACCTGAAGCGACGGTCAATTCGCTGCACGACCAGGGCATCGCGCAGCTCGGCGCGGGGCTCGTCGTCGAAGCCAGCGCGCCCGACGGGCTGGTCGAGGCTATCAGCGTGCGCGGCGCGCGTGCGTTCGCGCTCGGCGTGCAGTGGCATCCCGAATGGCGCTACGCGGAACAGCCGCTGTCGCGCGACATCTTCGCGGCATTCGGCGCGGCGTGCCGCGCGCGCATGACCCATCGCATTCATGCGGCCGGCGGCGCTATGCCGTCGCCGGCCGCATCCGACGTCGACTGATAGAGGCCGATCATGCAACCCGAACTGAGCGAATTCCTGCGACAGCACCGCATCACCGAGGTCGAGGCGATCATTCCCGACATGGCCGGCATTGCGCGCGGCAAGATCATTCCGCGCAACAAGTTCGAATCCGGCGAATCGATGCGCTTGCCGCAGGCCGTGATGGTGCAGACCGTCACCGGCGACTATCCGGAGGACGGCACGCTGACCGGCGTGACCGATCCCGACATGGTGTGCGTGCCCGATCCGTCGACGATCTGCCTGATCCCGTGGGCCGTCGATCCGACCGCGCAGGTGATTCACGACTGCGTGCACTTCGACGGCTCGCCGGTCGAGATCTCGCCGCGCTACGTGCTGCGCCGTGTGCTCGACCTGTACAAGGCGAAAGGCTGGCAGCCGGTCGTTGCGCCCGAGCTCGAGTTCTACCTGGTCGACATGAACAAGGACCCCGACCTGCCGCTGCGTCCGCCGGTCGGCCGCACCGGGCGCGCGGAAACCGGCCGGCAGTCGTATTCGATCGAGGCCGTCAACGAGTTCGATTCACTGTTCGAGGACATCTACGAATACTGCGAGATGCAGGGGCTCGATATCGAGACGCTGATCCATGAAGTCGGCGCCGCGCAGATGGAGATCAACTTCGTGCACGGCGATGCGCTGTCGCTGGCCGACCAGGTGTTCCTGTTCAAGCGCACGGTGCGCGAGGCCGCGTTGCGCCACAACATGTACGCGACCTTCATGGCGAAGCCGATGCAGGACGAGCCCGGCTCGGCGATGCACATCCACCAGAGCCTGGCCGACGCGCGCACGGGGCGCAACCTGTTCTCGGGCGAAGACGGCGCCGTGTCGCCGATGTTCCACAGCTATCTCGCGGGGCTGCAGAAGTACACGCCCGCGCTGATGCCGATCTTCGCGCCGTACATCAACTCGTATCGCCGCCTGTCGCGCTTCATGGCCGCGCCGATCAACGTGCAGTGGGGCTACGACAACCGCACGGTCGGCTTCCGCATCCCGCAGTCGGGTGCATCGGCGCGCCGCATCGAGAACCGGATTCCGGGTGTCGACTGCAACCCGTACCTCGCGTTCGCGGCGACGCTCGCCGCCGGCTATCTCGGCCTGTCGCAGCAGCTCGCGCCGACCGAGCCGATCGCGTCGGACGGCTACAACCTGCCGTACCAGCTGCCGCGCAATCTCGAGGAGGGGATCTCGCTGATGGCGGCGTGCACGCCGCTGGCCGGCATTCTCGGCGACAAGTTCGTGAAGGCCTACCTGGCGCTGAAGGACACCGAATACGAAGCGTTCTTCCGCGTGATCAGCTCGTGGGAACGCCGCCATCTGCTGCTGCACGTCTGAGCGTGCGGCAGCGTTATCCGGAGGAAACATGACCGATCGAAACGAAGCCTTCTCACCGCATTCGACCGCCGAATACCGCGCGCTCGACGCCGCGCACCACATCCACCCGTTCTCGGACATGGGGGCACTGAACCGCGCGGGCAGCCGCGTGATCGTGAAGGCCGACGGCGTCTACCTGTGGGACTCGGACGGCAACAAGGTCATCGACGGGATGGCGGGCCTGTGGTGCGTGAACGTCGGCTACGGCCGCAAGGAACTCGCCGACGCCGCGTATCGCCAGATCCAGGAACTGCCGTTCTACAACACCTTCTTCAAGACCACGCACCCGCCGGTGATCGAACTCTCCGCGATGCTCGCGGAAGTCACGCCGAAGGGTTTCAACCATTTCTTCTATTGCAACAGCGGCTCGGAAGGCAACGACACCGTGCTGCGCCTCGTGCACCAGTACTGGCGCGTGCAGGGCCAGCCGCAGAAGAAGTTCGTGATCTCGCGCAAGAACGGTTACCACGGCTCGACGATCGCGGGCGGCACGCTCGGCGGGATGGGCTACATGCACGAGCAGATGCCGTCGAAGGTCGAGCACATCGTGCACATCGACCAGCCGTATTTCTTCGGTGAGGCCGCGACCGGCGAAACGCCGGAAGCGTTCGGCCTGGCCCGCCCCCTGGAACGGCTCGCCGATGAACGCCCCGACGTTTTCCGCGCCGAGTTCGAGGACCTTCGCCCCGAGCGGCCGCGCGCGGGCCAGGCCGAACGCCGCCGGCGTGTCGCCCGTCGCGGCCTCACCGAAGCCAGACGGCTGCTCGATGTGCACGATGTGCTCGGCCTTCGACTGCAT